>JBJSWM010001034.1:0-1558 GCA_046085865.1 Pirellulaceae bacterium | reverse complement strand
GCCGATGGTGCGCTGGCGCATCAAAGTCGCGGTCGCGGAGGGGCAGCAGTTCATTGATTTGTCGAAGCCGTTTGCGAGGCTTGGGGCTGAGAAGCGGTGCGAATTGTGGTTGCCGGCGTTAGGGGCACCGGTCGCGGTTTTTATGCACGCGACCAACGAGGGGGTTTCTGTTTACGATTTTTCTTGTCCGGGTGTTTTCGCAAGGCATGCTGCCGGGATATGGAAGGCGGGGCAGGAGATCGTTGTCGGTCCCTACCGACTGACATTGCTGGAGTATCGCTATCTGGGGCTTGCACAGACGGTGCAGAGCCCGATGCATGAGCTAGATATTGAGACGAAGAAACCGGGGAGAAATGTCTTTCGGCCAATGCATTCAGTCGCCTTCCTTGGGCAGTCGGTTCGCTGCGACTTGAGACTGCGTCACCGCTCGATCGCGGAGCTGCATTGTGCATTTTTGGAGTTTCCTGAAGGTTTGATGGTGGTCGATCTTTTTTCCCCCAGTAAAGTCTGGATCCACCAGGCAGAAGTTGACTACTCGCTGTTGCGAGATGGAGAGTCTGTCCGGTGTGGCGAGGTCGACTTGGTCGCCAAGAAAATGACCGAGGGAGTTTCTGGCGGCGGAGGCGAGGCAGGCATGGATCGATCTCCCTTCGAGATGGAGACTGGCCAGTGGGTCAAGCATGAACCGTCGCTCCGGCCAGCACAGCTAGCCACCCAATGGGCAAATACTCAGACAAGTTCACAGATCCATCCAGCAGAAAACGTCGTTTCGAACCCCGAACAGACCAGCGCACGGTTCCACTCGCCGACAGGGACTGCCGGGTATATTGCCCCCTTGGCTTCCACAGATGCAGCGGTCGATTCAATGGGAGCCAGCTCTAGCTTGCAGCCAACCCATGGAGTGACGGAAATTGGGAGTGGTACCGGGAACTCGATTTCTCCAGCATCCCCTACACCTTCCACCGTTCGGCCATGGCGATCGCTTCGAGGCGACGGCCAAGCAGCTGAGCGATCATCATCGGCCGGCAGCAACGCGGAGCCGCCAGGAAGCGTACCGATCTCTGCGACGGCCAAGCCTTCGACTGCCTCCCCCCTTCCTCCCTACAACGGAGTATCGCGAGGAGCCGCTCGGGTCCAGCGTGGTCCCACGGTGATTGTTGCCGAACAGCCGCGCCAAGAAATGTCGGTGATGGAACGGTTGGTGGAGTCGCGGAAGCAGGATGCAGAGCGGGCATTCCGGTGGAAGATGGCGAGGATTTTGTCGATGTTCCTGATGGCGGTCTCGTTGGGATGGGTCGTTTGGTCAAGGATTCCGCCCGGCTGGCGATCGTTGATTTTAAACCTGGGACAGCAGTCGGCACCTTCGCCCTCTGCACTCGATGGAATCGAGCTTAAGGGTGCTGGGTCTGGCCTTCGGTGAGGTGGAAGGGTGGGGCCGGAGAAGCTTGACGGCAAGGCGTTTGGAGTTATTTTTATGGTTCTTCCAATTTTGGCCTCGGATACTGGTTTTTCGATATGAAAAAGCGGAAATACATCGCTCCGTCTTCAATTCTGAAGC
>JBJSWM010001033.1:0-423 GCA_046085865.1 Pirellulaceae bacterium | reverse complement strand
CTTTCTCTGCCGTCCATCTACCCATTCTGCAGGTCGCTAGGTCAACTGCCACCCACGCTACAACTTGGCACCACAAAACGGTGCTCTGCGGGAATCCAGACCAAATCCTCTCGGCACAGCGGGAGGCAACTCGGCTAACCTTCCCTGGGTGATCTTCAAAAAGGTTGCTGCTAACGATCGCTACCCATGGGAAACCCCAAGGGAGTGGTTTTCAGCCAGCTTGCGGCCGATGTCTAGCCCCTCGCGTCAGCCGAGCGATGGTCCATGCGGAGGTCTGGAGGGTTCGGGGAATTGCCGATAGGCCACTTCGCAGAAATTGCGGCCATGGCACAATCGGCATCGACCAGCGGAGCTGGAGATCGTTCACCCCATGGGGCCAGTCGACCAGGCGACGGGCCATCCTTCCGCTCAGTCGCGATCTGC
>JBJSWM010001032.1:0-4497 GCA_046085865.1 Pirellulaceae bacterium | reverse complement strand
ACCCTGATCGAAGGGGTTGCGTCAATTGGTGGGTGGTACCGATTGAGAAAGGTGGGTGGTACCGATTGGAGGAATCGGCTCTTTGGGGCCGGTCTTTTTTGGGTGGGTGGGCCGGAGGTGGTGACAACGAAGAAGCAACGGTGGCTACCGATTGACCCTGAAAAAATGATTGGGCCAGGCGTGGGGCGAGATGCCACGCGGGTTGGTTATCCTAAATGCAGACGAGTCGTTGCGATTCGTGCCGATCTAAGGTGTTGCTGGCCCATGCTCCAAGGAACCTTGCAATGAGTGTCGGGCGCATGGTGAAGGTGGTTTTGGCCGTCGCGGCTCTTGGGTTGGTCCTAGGAGCTGGTTTCGGCTGGGCCGCAGGGCATCTGGCCCCCGCATTTTTCACTCCATGGACCACACCGGCAGGCCAGTCGGACCCTGTGGGTGCAGCGGTGGTGCTGGGTGCCTTCGGCGGTCTGCTCTGCGGTGGCGCCCTTGGCGCTTTTGCCCTTTTCGTCCACGCCCTGACCACCAATCGGTCCCTCACAATCAAGGAAGAGTCAACGAAGGTTGGCTAATCGAACCCAGGTCCGCTAAGCTAAACCCAGCCGCCCCCCCGCCTCCATGGAATCTTCCATGATGACCCACCTCGGACCCATCCTGCTCCAACCATGCTGCCGGATTTGGCCCCTTTTCTCGATTGGGATCCTTTGCTGGACGGCTCTGGCTGCTGTATGCCGTGCCCAGACCGATCGGATCTGGCATGTTTACCCCGAGGCAGTTGCCGTCTCCCCGCTCTACCCGGCCACGCTGGCATTGGCTGGAAAGAACTCGAAGGGCAACATCGAGCGTGTGATTGCTCCGGATGCATTGCAGGAGATGGTCAAGGAACTACCCGCTCAGGTCGGCTGGGATGATCAGGGCCGGCTGGAAGCGAAGGCCAATGGGTCAGGGACGCTGCTGCTGGAGATCGAAGAGCAGGTGGTGGCGGTTCCCGTCACTGTTTGGGGAGTTGAGGAGACTGATGTCGATTTCCATCGCGATGTCCACCCGATCTTTTCTCGTCATGGATGCAACGCTGGGATCTGCCACGGAAGCCTGCACGGGAAAGGTGGGTTGAGATTCAGCCTTCGGGGCGAGGATGCCAACCTGGATCTCGATACGCTGCTATCGGATGCTGGGGGCCGCCGCATCGATCGACTGAATCCTCGATCCAGCCTCCTGCTGCGTAAGGCGGTGCAAGAGATAAGCCACCAAGGTGGGTCCAGGTTCTCGCTCGATTCCCCATCGGCGATGCGACTGATGCAATGGATGAGCCAGGCTTCGATGAGGCCATCGATAGACCTTCAGTCCAGGGGCGAATCGACTCTGCGGCTTTGGCCGGAAGAAGCATGGATGGAGGGGACCGACCAGCCACTGCCGCTGATTGTCCAAGCGATCGACGCCGATGGATCGATGCGCGATGTCACCCCTTGGGTCCGATGGGAAACGAGCGTCGTCGAGGGGGCTTCCGTCGACGACCAGGGCCAGTTGCAAGTTTTCCAGCCGATCGATCTTTCGGTGAGCGCCTATCTGGGATCGTCCAGTCGCAGCGCCCGCATCGCATTCATTCCCGATGCAACCCAACCAGTCGACTCCCTGGTGCAACACCCCGTCGATGCACTGGTTCACCAGCGACTGGAGCGTTGGGGGATCGCTCCCATGCCATTGGCCGATGATTGGACATGGCTGAGGCGCGCGACCCTGGTGGTGGCAGGGCGGTTGCCCACCGTCGAGGAGATCCAGCAGTTTGAGTCAGCGAACTCCACCGATCGACGGGAACTTGCGATCGACCGATTGCTTCAGGAGCCTGGAGCCCACTGGCGCTGGGCGCTTCACTGGAGTGACCTGCTGCGCAATGAACCCAAGACGATGAGTCGCAAGGGGGTCGATCGATGGAATCGATGGCTGCAGGCGCAGGCGGCCAGCGATCGCCCCGCCGAACAATGGGTGCGAGAACTGGTCACGACGCTGGGCAGTACCTACGATGCGCCTCCTGCCAGTTTCTATCGCGTCCACAGAGACCCCGAAGTCGCCGCGGAAGCAGTCAGTCAAGTTTTCCTCGGTGTGCGTCTCCAGTGCGCCCGGTGCCATAGCCATCCCTTCGATCGCTGGACTCAGGATGACTACTACGGCATGGCGGCTTTCTTCGGTGCCATGGAACGCAATGCTGTCGACAACCAGCCACCCGATAAACTCGACACCCATGTGATCACCGGCGATGAAATCATTTCAGTGGCCGATCACAAGCCTCGCGTCGATCATCCCGGCAAAGGCCGCAAGGTGCCGCCTCGGCCGTTGCCGCTACAACCGCCGTCCCACCCATCTTCCCAGGTGCCCTGGAAAGATGTTTCTCCAAAAGAAGGGCTCGATGCACTCGGGGATTGGCTGGTGACCGACAATCGCCTCTTCGCACGCAACATGGTCAACCGCATCTTCTTCCACCTCTTTGGGATCGGCCTGATCGATCCTCCCGACGATCTCCGCCAGACCAATCCCGCAAGCCATCCAGAACTGCTGGAGTATCTGACGGATGAGTGGTTGAGTCACCAGCAGTCGACACGCCATGTGATGCGTCTGCTTCTGACCAGTGATACCTTCGCTCGCCAAAGCGTCTCGGTGGCCGAACCAGAGAACTTGCTGGGGATTGCAGGTAGCCTTGCCGGCTATCCCATCCATAGGATGTCGGCCGAACTCGTGGAGGATGCCGTAAGCGATGCGACCGCGATGGGGTGGACTGGGGAGCTACCAAAGGAAGAGACTGGAGAGGCGGTGCCGGCGGTGCTGAGACGCGCGATCGAGCGAGGTCCCAGTCCCAAGGGAGCTGATTTTCTTAAAGCCTTTGGGAAACCAGACCGCCTCCTCTCCTGCGAGTGCGAACGCAGCTCGGAAACCTCCCTGGCTCAGTCACTCCAACTGCTCAACGGCGGCCTGGTTCGCGAGAAGATCGAAGCGAAGACGAATCGCCTGGGGATGCTTCTGAGGGAAGATGTGTCGCGTGATTCGATCATCGAGCAGCTTTATCTGGCGACTCTGTCGCGCCGACCGACCGACCAGGAACGGCAGGCGATGAACGAGCATCTGGAGCGGGGTGACAACCTGCGCCGCGCGTGCGAAGATCTCCTTTGGGCGCTTCTGAACAGCAAGGAATTCCAATGGATCCGCTAATCCATCACCGGCAATTGGGCAAAGGGGAATCGCCATGAGTCATGGTTGCCATGGATTCCGGAAGATGGTTTCCCGCCGCGACGCACTGATGCAGATCGGTGGACTGGGGATGGGGATGAATGCTGCGCTGGGGCGCCTTTTGGCCGCTTCTCCTTCCTCCCTATCGATCCGGCCCCGCGCCAAGCAGATTCTCTTTCTGCATCAATGTGGTGGCCCCAGCCATATCGATACCTTCGATATGAAGCCGAGCGCGCCCGAAGGAATTCGCGGAACCTTCCGACCCGTCGCCTCCAGTCTTCCAGGGGCACCGATCTGCGAGCATCTTCCGAGGTGGGGAAAAAATCTTCATCTCTGGACGCAGGTCCGCAGCGTCAACCATCGGATGAAGAACCACAACCCCGCCGGCTACTACTGCCTCACCGGACACGCGCCTCCCACCGATGACATTCGGTTGCGCGATACTTTGGAGCTCTTTCCTGCCTACGGATCGGTGGTATCGCATGCGGCAGGTTCGCTGGTCGAAGGAGTGCCATCGTTTGTCGCCTTCCCGCATGTGGTCAGCGATGGGTCGGTAACCCCAGGCCAGCATGCCAGCTTCCTCGGAAAGCAGCACGATCCCTTCTTCTTTCGACAGGATCCCAATGCCGACGACTTCGGGCTGCCAGAGTTGCAGCTTCCTTCTTCGATCGATGCCGATCGGCTTTCCAGTCGCCGTTATCTGCTGGAGGTGATCGATCGGCAGTTGAAGTTGCAAGATTCCCTATCGGAGGTTCGAGGTCAGGCTCAATTCCAACAACAAGCCTTTCGTGTGCTCCAGTCGCGCGCCTTCAAGGACGCTTTTCATCTGGATCGCGAGAGCCCTCAACTTCGCGATGCCTATGGCAGGACCACCTACGGCCAGTCCTGTTTGCTGGCACGGCGTCTGATCGAGTCAGGCGTCCGCTTTGTCACGGTCTATTTTTCCCGTGGTATTGGAGGCGCCGGGAGCGAAGGATGGGACACGCACCAGAACAACTTTGTCGATCTGAAAGATCGCCTGCTGCCGATCACTGACCAGACCGTCCCGACGCTGATCGAGGATATGGCCAGTCGAGGTCTCCTGGAAGAGACGCTAGTGATCTGGATGGGTGAGTTTGGAAGAGGTCCAAAAATCGGTGATCGCGATGGCAAGGGACGCGGGCATTGGCCAGAATGCTACACGGTAATGATGGCCGGAGGCGGATTGCGGGGAGGCGCGATCCATGGCGCCAGCGATCGGCATGGATTGCAACAGTTGCTCCGGCGTGGCGCTGGCGGCGGGAG
>JBJSWM010001031.1:0-1046 GCA_046085865.1 Pirellulaceae bacterium | reverse complement strand
GCGGGCCGACAGTGTGATGGTTTATGCCTAGCACTGATCATTTGGAGAAAATTATTATGTCAGCCCTTCGGGCTTTCCTAACAGAGGGTGCCAATGAACCGTGGCTCTATGAGCCACGGCAGCCATTGTAACGGCCCTCCGGGCCTCAGAGCAGCCAGACAGTAAACCCTCCTTATCTGAGCGGCCAGTAGGCCTCTGGAATCATTTAGGGCCCAGCGGGCCGACAGTGATTCTTCAGGCCCAGCGGGCCGACACAATGGATGCCGGGGGACGAAGTCCCCCGGTTGCTGGCCCACCAACTCTTCCTCAGGCCCAACGGGCCGACAGTATCATGGTTCATGCCTAGCACTGATCCTATGGAGAAGATGACTATGTCAGCCCTTCAGAATAAGAAAGCCACAGAAACGCTGGATAAAAAAACGGCCACCTTTCGAGGTGGCCGTTTTCATTTTGATCTCAACAACCTTCGAGCGATTACTCGAGGATTTCAGCGAGCATCTGCACCGCTGCCTTCGCCTTATCGATCCCGCCCAGTTGTGTCACCAACTTCTTGGCGATTTTCAATTGATCCATCGTCACCGAAGGACTCTTGCTTCTGACCCGAACGGCCTTCACGCTCTTGTCGGCTTTCGCCCGAGCCCCCCGGCTGATCCCCTTCTTACGTTTTGCCTGGGACAAAACGGTGCTAACAAACTGAGGAGTCACGGTCAGGCCATGCTGTTCGGCCAGCAATGCAGCAAGCGCTCCCGTCTTCATCTTCGGATTCGCAGCTTTCGCTTCACGAATGATCTGCGACTTATTCACCGACTCCGAACCCTTTGCAGTCCTGGCCAATGGATTGCTCCTTCTAAAAATGAATTTCCTAAAGCCACACCACATCAACAATTGGCGTGCTGAAAACGACGCGGTGATGATTACCCTAAGTCGCTCTCGACCTATTTAAGTTTCGCTTTCATTTGACATTCTGTCAACACTGCGACGAAACTAGAAATGATTTCCGAAGGTAAAATTACATTTGCTGCACTACATCAATGCCCATTAGTGCA
>JBJSWM010001030.1:0-6892 GCA_046085865.1 Pirellulaceae bacterium | reverse complement strand
CTCCAGGAAGCCAACCTGGCAGTCCAACAAACGCGCCAGAGCCGCGACCATCTCAAGCAGTTGGTCGGCGACATTTTCCAGCACCTGGATGACCAGGGGAATCTCATCCTCTCATCGCAGCGGGGCCAGCCAGCTCGCCTTCTGGTCCGTGCTGCCCACATGTTCGACCAACTGGTGCGAAGCGGCATCGCCGGGAACCGAGAGCACTACTTAGCCGCGCAAATGTCCTATTACGCAGCGATGAATCTGCAAAAAATCGACCTCAACGATGCCGAAGGCATCTCCCTGGCCAGACGCTCCCTGGAACTGTTCGAATCGTACGCTGCATGGAATGAGGATCCGATCTACCGCTTGGATGTGGCGCGAGGCCAAGTCCATCTGATGATGGGTCTGCACCAGAACGATCCACAGGGGGCCGAATTCTTTTCCCAGGAAGCGACCCGCACCATTGAGAGCCTAGTCCATCAGTTCCCAGACGACCTTCGCTTTCTGGATGCTTACGCTTTCAGCCTGAGGGTCGCCGGGGATTTCGCGATACAACGCGGCGATAAGTCGGTGGCGATGCTGTCTCTAGAACGATCGATCGAAGCGGCAGTGCAGTGCCGAGAGAGGGACCCGAAGAGATCCAGTTTCTATGGATCGAACGAGGCGATGGCTAGGTACTTGCGAGCAGGGGTCCTGAGGGACTCTGGTCGAGGAGACGAAGCGATCGAAGAGGCAATGCGTGCGATCGATCGATTTCAGGATCTGCGCGAAGACTGGGTGCTTCAGCATGGAAGTCAATCCGATCCGCATCAGGAGTTGCACTGGGCCAGCATCGCACTGCTGGCGCGCACCTTGATTGATGACAACAGGGCCGATCAAGCCAGTTCCGTGATGACCGATTGGTGGAGAGAGACTGCGAAGATTCGTGAAAGAGGCTTCCGAACCGTCTCGGAAGCGGTGCAGTGGCACGATGATCTTGCCCTGGCCATGACGCTTCGACCAGGACTGAGGCAATCGATCGAATCACTTGTCATGAAGGTGCCGCAGGATCGGAAAAGCCAGCAACAGACCCAGTGGCTTCGCATCATGGCCAGTCTGGCGATCGGTGCACCATGGGAGGTCCATCTGCAAGAACAACTGATCCAGGCGATCGAGGAAAACCCAGAACAGACACGCCTGCTGGAATTGGTCTTGGAACACTTGGTTCGATGGGAACGCTGGGATGAATTCCAAAGGGTCTGCCGTGAGCATCGCGACAAGATCCAGAAAATCGAACTTGCCGATGGATTTCTGGCCATGGAGGCACAGCGAGCCGCCAATTGGCCCGACGCCCAACGGCTTCACCAACAAAGCCTCAGTCGGTATCTGGCCCTTCCCGAATCAGAGAAACGAATCCGCCGAGATTTCGCTCATCGTGTGCAACAGATCTTCCGAACCGCGGTTCCTACCGAAAAAGTCGCCGGCATGCCGTCCCAGTAACCAGCGCCTGGATTCGAATCCAGTAGCTCCCCGCGAAACCCCTACCTGGCTCCCCCGAACGCGGACCCGAGACCACGCTTCCTCCACACTGTCCACTACCCTCTTGTGGCCCTGCTTACGATCCGTCGTTTTCATACCCCCTGGAAACGAACCGCAGAAGGAAAAACAGTTCTCGCAGAAACCCCTTCCGGCAGGGGGTGTGTCAGTTCGGGTAGATAGGGTGCTGGCAAGCGATTCCGGTCGCTGGATCGATGGGGAACCATTGTGTTTCAGTTCCCATTGACGACGTACGATGATACATTACCAGAAAGTTGTTCCAACAAGTATTGGTGCGACAACTGTTGACCGCACCTTCCTTTCAGGGAGTCGATGGGATGATTTCCAAGCAGCCAGATGTGGTGGTAATTGGTGCCGGTCCTTCGGGGTGCACGGTAGCGACGCTCCTGGCACAGCAGGGCTTTTCGGTTCAATTGTTGGAAAGGGATCGGTTCCCTAGGTTTCATGTCGGTGAGTCGTTGATACCCCATACCTACGATGTGCTGGAGCGACTGGGGCTGCTTGACCGGATGCGTGCAAGCGCGTTCGTCAAAAAGTTCAGCGTCCAGTTCGTTTCCGAGCAGGGACGGCTGTCGGAGCCATTCTATTTTGCGGACTATGACCCTCATGCTAGGTCGCAGACATGGCAGGTGCTGCGCAGCGAGTTCGATTCGCTGATGATGGAAAATGCGAGGGAACATGGCGTCGAAGTCCATGAAGCGACCCGCGTTTTGGAAGTGCTGATGGAGGGAGATCGAGCGGTGGGGGTCCGAGTGCAAGGGGAGCAGGGGCCGGCACGAGAGATCCACTGTTCCGTCGTCGTCGATGCCGCTGGACAATCGGGCCTCATTATCGATCGGCTTGGTCTGCGGAAGTGGGATCCTGACTTGAAGAAGGCAGCCATCTGGACCTACTGGAAGGGTGCCAAGCGAGATTCAGGCAAGGACGAGGGATCGACAATCGTCATGCAGACGGCCGGTAAAAAGGGATGGTTCTGGTACATTCCGCTGGCAGGTGACTTGGTCAGCGTCGGTGTGGTGGCCGACCACGATTACCTCTTCCGCAATCGAGCTAGCAAGGAACCGACGAAGATTTATTTCGAGGAGGTGGATCGCTGCCCTGGCTTGATTCCACGGTTGGAAGGTGCCACGCAGTGCGAGCCGATGCGGACACAAAAGGAGTATTCGTACCGAGCCAGACAGGTAGCCGGAGATGGATGGGTGCTGGTGGGCGATGCCTTCGGTTTCCTCGACCCACTCTACTCCTCCGGAGTATTGCTGGCGCTGCAGTCTGGCGCCCTTGCGGCCGATGCGATCGGGGATGCACTCCGGGTTGGAGACCCCAGTGAGTCGCGTTTGCGATGCTGGGAGGCCGATTACGTCCGTGGGATGGATCGGATGCGGCGTCTGGTTCAGGCGTTCTATGCCGGATTGAATTTTGGCAAACTGGTCCGACGGCATCCTGAAAAGAAGGGACTGATCACCGATATCCTCATCGGTCGCCTTTTCCATGACGAACTGGATCAACTGTGGCCGCTGATCGATGCCCTTCAGGAAGAAGAGAACCAGAAGGAAGCGATGGCCTCCGGCTGATTGGCCAAACGGTGAAACTGATCTGTGGGCTGTAACCTTTCGTTGCTAACGGCATCGAAAGGTCGAATCGAACAGGAAACCGTTCGTCATCGGTTGCCGAACAATCGGTGCTTTTTCTCGGAACAGCTTCTCGGTCGCGTGAGAGCGACCGATTCCCAGATGCGATCGGAGAGCCATCAGTAGGTAAACCGGTGCTGCCGGGGTGCCACTTGGCGAGCGATCCCTTGGGGGGGGCGTAGCCCAAAGAAGTCCACGTTTTGGCTGTCATCGATCACCACTCACAGAAATCCCAGGTGGGGCCTCCAAGGATACTGCCGAGAGCGTCTCCAAGGACCGGCTGCCGATCGGTTCATCGAACGGATTGCCTGGCTGTTGCTTAAGCTCGGCAGCACAATGCCAAGTCGGCCGCCCACGATTCCAGGACGCTTGCGGGGGTCACATTGCGCCCCATTGCCTCGATCGCCCCCAAGGAAATGTGGAATGCTTCCAGCGCCATAGGCACCGCCAGGGAGGGGCGAGACAGCATTCCCTCTGTCGGTCTTTCCTGCGTGGCAACCGAAGCGACTCGTTCTCTTGCCATGCTGCAAAAAAGTTCGGCGACGATCGCGACGCCTCGCATCATCCGTTCGCGCTTCTCCTGCCCTTCTTTCCCTCCCGACTCTCCGTATTCGAGGATCGCCTTGGCCAGGGCGACGATATCGATCGGGGTTGTCGACAGGATCCGATGGAGTTCCTGAAGCAGCGTTTGGGTTGCTTCCTTGGCCCCCTCCAACCATTGTTCGATGGAACCTGTTCCTAGCGACCTCGATTCGGAGATGGCATCTGGGCTGGCGACTAGGCCCTGCTGGACCAGGACATTCGCGAGCGTTGATGAGGAGAGGTCCTGAAAGCGAACGATTTGGCATCGGGACCGGATCGTGGGCAACTGCTTTTGAAGGCTGGTTGCAATCAGGAACAGGGTGACTCCCTTAGGTGGCTCCTCAAGAAGTTTCAGCAGCGCATTGGCGCTTTCTTCATGCAACGTATCGGCATCGTCGATGATTGCAACTTTCCCGTGGCCGTAATGCGAGGAAAGATGAAGGTCGAAGATCAGTCCGCTACGGCCGCGATGTTCGCGGTCCCCTGCGATCTGCTCCATCGTCAAGACTGCCCGATCTGCCGGACGGCTCAGTTCCAAAAGGTCTGGATGAGTGGATGCCTCCACCTGCACGCAGGATGGACACTGGCCACAGGGGTGCCATTCCTTCGGAGGATGGCGCTGGCACATCAATGTCTTGGCCAGCAAGCGAGCGAAGGTTCGCTTGCCGATTCCCGATGTGCCGACGAAAAGGAAGGTCGACGCGAGGCGGTTCTTACGCAAAGCTTGCTGAAACCATCGCTGCTGTTTGTCGTGCCCCTGGAGTTCCGACCAATCCATTGCTTTCCCTTCCTCAAGCTCCCCAAGCTATCGGGCTCGGTGCTTGGTCCTTATCGGGGTTGCTTGAGCAGATCTTCTACGAACCGCAAACGTACCCCCAGGGACCGGTCGTACCGCAGCTTCAGGTCGTTCATCTGTTGAAGGGTAGGTGGCTGTCCATAAAGCAGTTGATGCACATCGGCGCAGTACAGATCGCGACTTCTCCGATTCCTTTCGAACAGCTCCGAACTGCTCAAAATCCCTGCTTGCACGCTGGCCAGGGATTTGCCTCGCTGTAGGTCGGCCAGCCAACCTTCGATCTCCAAAGGTCTGGGTGGCCGGCGAAGGTAGCCAAGAATCCATTGCTGGATCTGGTCTCGAGGCTGAAGGCCACCCGGAATGCCCGGGCCTGGGTTGGGTCGGCCGGTCATCACGAGGTCGATCGAGGCATTCTGCACATTGCCTGCCACCGGAATCGCTTGCGGCGTCTGAAGAAGAATTTGCCCCCGTTCCTCTAGATAAGCATCCAGGGCGTAGCGGTGGTTTGGATTCAGTGGCGGTAGTTCCAATCGGTAGGGGCGAGGCAATTGGCCGGGGTTGGGGAGATCCATCTGGTGGACGACGACCCCCTGCCACTGCGGCTGGGTGACGTCAAGCAGTCGGATTGAGATGGTCGCGGAGGGGCTGTAGCGCACCGGAGATTGCGCGATCAGGCGACCGGAGATCGCGGCAACCTCCGCGCCTAAAAACTGAACCGGGACATTCACCAATCTGCCATCGCGGCGATTGCGCACCAGCAACTCGACTCGCCCATCCCCTTGAACCCGCCGAGCCAATTCGTCGCCAATATCATAAAGTCGTCCACCGACCATCCCCACCTGGTAGCCAGCCACATTGATCACCGTGTCGCCAACCTCCAGGCCCGACCGCTGAGCCACCGAACCGGGAGTCACGGCGGCGATTTCAACGCCGGTGTTTGTGTTGCGAGCCTGAATGCCCAGCCGGTAGACACCGGGCGCGTGCGATGGAGGCGGCATGTAGCGGCCGGAAGGAGCGTCTGCCGGAATCGAATCCTCACGGAATCGCTCTTCTTGCCCCGACAAGTTAACGCTAACGGAAACCATCCCCAGAACGACAAAGATCACACGACGGCAGATCATCACTGGTCACTCCCCAACAGACCTTTCGATCCTATTCCCTCACACCAACCTGCGTGGACTCCGCTACTTCAAAACAGCTGGGAATCCTCAAACTTACCGCTGGATTTCGAGTCCCGCCAGTTCGCGCTGCGCATGGATCTCGCCGCGTGTCAGCGGCAGGAATCCGTCTTTGACCATGTCGACCTGACCAGCATAGCTGAGCAGATACTCGACAAACTCGCGATGGAGTGGCGACCATCGCAAGCCTTGATCGTTCGATTCCACGATCGCCACTGCGAACAGCGGACGGCAGTCGGGGGTTCTCAGAGAGCCGGGGATCGGATCGTCCACCAACTTCTGGTCGATCGTCCAAGTCAGTGGCACCACCTGGACATGGTCACCGATTCCATGCGATGCGCTGATCAGCCCCAAGGCTCCCTTCTGATCGGCCACCGCCTCGACCACCTCCAATGTGCTGGCGTGCTCTTGGATCTGGCCGGTGAAAGCCGATGGGCCGTTGAGCAGACGTTCGAGGTGCCATCGAGTGCCTGATCCAAGCTGCGAGCCGTGTAGCGCGATCGGCAAATCACTCCATTCCTTCTGGTCGCTCAACCATCGCCCCCAGTTGCCCCCGCTGCTCTGGGACCCCAGAATCCCCTCTTCCGCACTCCACGGAATCTCTCGAATCGGGTTGGAAGGGTGAGCGATGAAGACCAATCGGTCGATGCCAACGGTCAGTTGCACCACCCGCTTCCCCTCTTTCGTAAGCCGTTCTACCTCGGCTGCTGCCACCGGACGGCTCATCAACGCCACATCGCATTGCCCACTTTGCAGCTTGGTCCAACCATCTTCACTGGTGGAACTGGAAAGTTCTGCCTGCACTTCGGGATGAATGGAAGTGAAACCGGAAATCCACTGCACGGCGGCCTGCTGCAGCGTATCGGAGCCTGCCAGTCGCAAGGGCCCAGATACCAAGTCCTGCGGTCGATACGCCAGCGTCTCCAATTGCTCTAGCGAATCTGCCACCGTGCGATCGACCGCCCCGGAAGGGACTTCCTGCGCGTCCGCCACGCCAACCAGAAGTAGAACGCCGGCCAACCAGCCGACGAACGAGCGTCTCGCCATCGCATTTGCGTCCATCGGATGCTTTCTCCTCCACCCATCACGGGCGACCTTTCGATCCCCTGAAAACCAACACCAACCGACTCGCAGTATAGCACGCATGATCGCAGTATTGAGCGAGTGTATCGCCAGCAATTCTCTTC
>JBJSWM010001029.1:0-15518 GCA_046085865.1 Pirellulaceae bacterium | reverse complement strand
TGCGCTTTTTTGCTCCCGATTGATTGACTCCAGTGCTGGCGCCGCCAGCGTAACCCTTTCTGCCACCACGGGCACCAACGTGAGTTTTGGCGATGGGGTTACCAGGGTCTTTTCTTACACTCTCCCCTCCAACCTGGCCTCCATCAACGGATTCCAACTGGACTTCTCCTTCAGCACCAACAACGCGGCTGACATTGGAGACGGTGTGCTGCAAGGCTATTTCGAGCAGGACAATGCCAGCCTTCCGGGCCGATCTGCTTTTTCCTTCGGCGAAACCACGGCTCCGCGGAATGTGAATTTCAACTGGACGATGGGGTACAGCGTTGGCAACAACAGCTATACGCTGACGCCAGGCTTCCTCACCAGCCAGTTCAACTTTGGAACGCTTTCTTCCACCGGTCTTTGGGATGATTATGCCGGCACAACCTTCGAACTTTACTTCTACGCTTCCGCTGCCTCTGCGGCGACCAATGTGGAGTTCACTGCCACCAAGGCCGATTTGATTCTCAACTACAACACCAGCAGTGGCGGCACGATTCCAGAGCCATCGACCCTGGCGATCGCCTTGGTTGGTCTGGCGGGTTGGAGAGGCCGGCGGATGCTGCGACGAAGCTGACGCCTCCAGGCTCATTCAATCGATCTCCGTCGACTTAGGGGAAGGAAAACCTTCCCCTTTTTCGTTTCTGCTGACTCGCTTAATGAGATAGCTGCGTCGCGACCTTTGGCCCCGTGCGATGGGTTCGGCTTCACTCCTAGTGCACTGCGTGCGGTCACCATGCAGTTGGGGGACGTCGAAGTTCGCGTCACTTCAGGAATGATTGTTGCTCAGAGACCACGACATCCGCAAAGTAACTTTTGGCAGGAAGTTTTCGTGGAAAAATCGGGGGATCGATCGTTCCATCGCCCGCGCTGTAGTCCATCGGAACAGAAGCTGCTGGTTTTACCCTACTGGCACTCAATGAAATGGCACTCGCACTTGAAATGGAGTGCTGGAACACTTCAAGCATCGAGTACAAGAAATCAAAAGTAGGGACTCACGAAATGACTCGATGAACCAAGTTTGTGGCGATGGAGTCATTGGGGCGATCCGTGTGCTATGATCCGTCGACGTCGCGATGCGATCCTGGATCGCATGGATGAGGCGAGGAAGTGATCGGTCGATCGATTTTTTAAGGGCATCGGTGATGTTGGCCAAGCGAGTGATCCCCTGTTTGGATGTCGATCGCGGGCGCGTGGTGAAGGGGACCAAGTTCCTGGAGCTTCGGGATGCTGGAGATCCGGTGGAAGTAGCGGCTCGCTACGAACGGGAGGGGGCGGACGAACTGGTGTTTTTGGATATCACCGCCAGTCACGAAGCCCGTGCGATTCTGCTGGAGGTGGTGTCGAGGACAGCCGAACAGGTCTTTATGCCGCTGACGGTCGGTGGTGGGATCCGGACGCTGGAAGACATCCGAAGGCTATTGAGCGCCGGCTGCGACAAGGTCTCCATCAACAGCGCCGCCTGCAAGGATCCGTCTCTGATTTCCGCGGCGGCCGACCGCTTTGGCAGCCAGTGCATTGTCGTCAACATCGACCCCAAGAGGATTTGGGTGGACGGCCAGGAACGCTGGGAGGTCCATATTCACGGTGGCCGGACGCCGACCGGCCTGGAGGCGGTGTCCTGGGCGCGCAGGGTTGAAGAGCTTGGGGCAGGGGAGATCGTCCTGACCAGTATGGACCGCGACGGAACCAAGGACGGCTACGATATTCCGATCACGCGGGCGGTCTCGGATGCGGTTTCGATTCCCGTCGTCGCAAGCGGTGGAGCCGGGTCGGTCGACCATCTGGCGGATGCCATCCTGGAGGGGGGGGCCGATGCGGTTCTTGCCGCCAGCATTTTCCATTTTGGCCAGTGCACCATTGGCCAGGCGAAGGAAGCGATGCGACGTCGCGGAATTTGCGTGCGACTGGATTCCTGCCAAGCAACCACCTGACCCCCTCATTCCTGGCATCGGTCGAAGTCGCTGCAACTTCCACATGCCGCCAGCCCTCTTGGGCTGGCCGCTGGGATTCCTGCAAGACAGGCCTCAGGGTCTGACGTATAATGCGGGGACTTTTGTCAGAATTCCGACGATGCGATCGGTCTAGCAGACCATCGGCAGCGACTTTCGATTAGGGGGAGTGGAGTGAGCGAGCAAGAGGGAGACAATTTCGAAGATCGGCTGGCCAGTTCGTTGCTTTCCACCAAAAAGGAACTGGAGGTCGACAAGATCTTCAAGGCATCGGTCAAACTGGTAGCCAGTGACCTTCACATGAAGGTCGGTAGCCCTCCCATCGTCCGCGTCCACGGCGACCTTCGGCCGCTCAATCGCCCCCCGATTGAAAACGAAGAAATGGTGCGACTTTTGGTTCCGATGCTCAGCCCTCGCCATCGGCGCATCTTCGAAGAAGAAGGAGGCGCGGACTTCGCCTACACCGTCGATGTCGATGGGGTCAACTGGCGTTTCCGCGTCAACATGCTGAAGCAACTGGGACGCATCGGCATGGTCGCTCGACGCGTCAACAACTTCATCCCGAACTTCGAAGGGTTGCATCTGCCGCCTATCATGGAGGAACTATGCAAGTACGACCAAGGGATGGTGTTGCTGGCGGGGGTGACCGGTTCGGGCAAAAGCACCACCATCGCCTCGATGCTCAACTGGATCAACCGCAACTACCGCAAGCATATTTTGACGCTGGAGGACCCGATCGAGTTTGTCTATAGCGAAGACAAATGCCTGATCAATCAGCGCGAGGTAGGGGTGGACGTCAAAGACTTCGAAATCGGAATGAAGCACGCGGTGCGAGAAGATCCAGACATCATCCTGGTCGGTGAGATGCGGGATCAGGAAACGTTCATGACAGCGATCCATGCGGCGGAAACAGGGCACTTGGTCTTTGGAACCATCCACGCCTCCAGCGCGCCGACCACCATCGGCCGTATTCTCGACCTCTTCCCGGAAGAACTGCACGGCGCCATCCGCAATGCGATGGCGTTCAACATGAAGGGGATCGTCGCGCAGAAACTGTTGCGATCGATCAAGCCGGGGGTTGGCCGCGTGCCAACTTGCGAGATCATGACCTTCACACCGATGATTCGCAAGTTGATCCTCGAGAGCAAAGACGAAAAGCTCGCCGATGCCATCCGCATCGGCGCCGCCGAAGGGATGCAGGATTTTACGATGAGCCTTAAGAGCCTGATCGACCAAGAACTGATCGATCGTCCCACCGCCTTCGAAGTGGCCCCCAACCCCGATCTCCTGAAAATGACGCTAAAAGGCATCAACGTCAGCCAGCCGGGGATCATCTAGCGCGGCGGTTTTCGGTCCCTTTTCCCGAGGCGGCAGGCCTCGATTCTTTTCAACCAGTGAGCGAATGATCCATGGGACTTTTTGGTCGCAAGAAGAAGAAACCGGCCGAGACGGAAACGGGCGAAGTGATACTGCCGGCATTGGACTTCAAGCCGAGCGCCTATCCAAGGAATGAAGCCCAGGGGGCCGTCATCGCCGCCAAGCAGCTCCCTGGCTTCGCCAACCTCGTCCAGTGGTTGGCTCTTGCCTTGCAGCAGCGAGCCGACCGGATCCTCATGGACTACACCCAGCAGGCTGTTGCCGTCCGCTTTCGCATCGATGGCCTTTGGGAAAACCAGCCCCCCACCGACCGACCCACTGGCGACAGCGCACTGGCCGCCCTGAAAAAGCTATGTGGGCTCAATCCTGCCGAACGTCGAGCCAAGCAGACAGGCAAGACGGGCCTCTTCTTCGAGAAAACCGACTGGATCGCCGAATGCGTCTCCCAGGGTGTCCCCACCGGAGAACGCGTCCTGATATCGCTCGAAACGAAGAAGCCCTCCTTGAAAACGCTCGCCGAACTCGGGATGCGCGAGAAGGTGATCGAGCAGGTGAAGGGGGAACTCAATGGCCACGGCGGGATCGTCGTCGTCAGCGGCCCTCCAGGCCAAGGACTGCCCACCACCTGGCGCGTGATACTGGAAGAAACCGATAAGTTCGTCCGTGATTTCATCGCCCTGGAGGATATCAAGGACCCCGACCCCGACATCATCAACGTGACCAAGGTTACCTTCGATCGCGACAACAACGAAACGCCGGAAGCGGTGTTTGAGCGGCGATTGCTCAAACAGCCTGATGCATTTATCTTTCCATCGCTATACAACGATGCGGTCGTCGGCTTGATGCTCAAGCAACTCCCTGAGAATCGGCACGCCATCACCCGTTTTGTCGCAAACGACTCGGTCGACGCGCTGCTTGGCATTCTTCAGGCTCATCGGGCTCACGCCAAGGAACTACTGAAGGCAACGCGTCTGGTGGTCAACCAACGACTGCTCCGAAGGCTTTGCCCCAAATGCAAGCAGAGCTTCCAACCGACTCCCCAGCTGCTAGCCAAACTGGGGCTGCCTGCCGATCGTGTCCAGAAACTCTATCAGCCCTTCGTCCCGCCTCCTCCTGACCAGCGAGTCGATGCCAAAGGGAACCCGATCGAGATTGAAATCTGCACCGATTGCAATGGTCGCG
Source organism: Pirellulaceae bacterium (assembly GCA_046085865.1). Lineage (GTDB taxonomy): Bacteria > Planctomycetota > Planctomycetia > Pirellulales > Pirellulaceae > JBEISR01. The sequence continues at coordinate 10,968 of JBJSWM010001029.1, read as the reverse complement.
GGTATCGGGGCCGCATGGCGCTGTTTGAAGTTCTGGAGATTACCGATCCGCTTCGCAAGGCGATCCTCCAGAACCCCAATGCCGACGCGGTACGCAAAGTGGCGGCCAGCCTCGGTCATCGTGGATTTCAGCAGGAAGGGATCCTTTCTGTAGTCCTCGGGCTCACCAGCCTCCAGGAAGTCCAGCGAATCCTGCAGCCTCCCGCCAAGTGAGGGACTGGGCGAACCTCTTCCGACTGAACTTCGTAGAACCAAAGAGTCTTACAAGGCTGTTCGATTCAATGCCCCCATCGCTAATGGAAAGACCATGGACTCAACCACCAACTTGGCGACTGCCCCGGAAGTCGGAGTAGGGAGCCCTGATCGGCAGTTTTCAGTGATCGCCTTGCTGGCGGGCGTCATGGGACTGATTGGGTTGCTGGCCATTCCTTTTTATTCGATGATCCCAGTCGCTTTGATCGCCATTCTGCTGGGGACCGGCCCGCTTCTTTTCGCACGCGCCTGGAACTTGAGCGGCACGTCGGTCGCCCTGGCCGCACTGGGGGTCACGCTTGGCACGTTCGGTGCTTCGTGGGCGTCGGCGGAACAAATCGCCACCAAGAAGCATTTCTACGGTGCAGCGGAACAGATGGCCAGAGAGTACCTGGAATTGCTTCGTGAGGGAAAGACAGAGGCTGCGTATCGGCTTTCCAGCAGCCAGCGGAAAGCCTTGGGTGGTCAGGAAGCTTCTACGATGTACAACACGATCGAAGCCAAGACGATCGAGCGACAGGGTTTTGAAGTCAACTCGGTGGCAGCGGAACTCCTGAAGAAGGGGACTGCGGCTCAGTGGCAATACTTGGGACCTGAGGAGATCGTCGACACCCTCAATGGCCTGCGAGTCAGCGTGGCCTTTGCCGATACTTCGTTGGCCAATCCTCGCAAGTTGATTGTGCACATGGGACGGGAACCACCGATGGAAGACGCTTCCAACGAGCACCTGTGGTTTGTTGCCGGCACCGACTGGGCCAAGTGATTCTCTCCCAATCCAGCGGAGAATACTTCGGCGATGCCGCATTGCCTGATCAGCCTGGGCGCCAATCTTGGGCACCCGCGAGAAAGCCTCAAGGCGTCATGGCGGATGCTTCAGGAGTCCTTTGGTAGCGATTCTATCGTTGCCAGCCATATCTACCGCACACCGCCTGTGGGAGGTCCTTCCGGCCAAGGGGAGTTCCTCAACGCCATGGTCTCGCTGCAGACCGAAGCCGATCCGTTTGCGGTTTGGCGGGTCTTGCGGACGATCGAGGAACGACTGGGACGAAGGAGACAGCACCGCTGGGAGGCTCGCGCGATCGACCTGGACCTCATCCTCCATGGCGATCAGCGGGTCTGGACCCCGCACTTCAAAATCCCGCATCCGCGCATGGCGATGCGGCGGTTCGTCCTGGCTCCCGCTGCGGAAATCGCCCCAGACCTGATCGATCCGGTGACCGGTTGGACGATCACCCAGCTGCTGCAACAGGTGGAAGTTTCCCCGAGAGAAATCCAGGTGATCGTCAGCGGCGTCGGCTCCCCAGAGCTGGGAACGAAGCTGCCTTTGGGAGCCTGGCGGCCGTTACCTTGCACCGGTTGGCAATCGATGCTGCAGCGAACTCAACCGGCAGTCGAACGATTGCTCCATGACTTCGAAATCCAATTGAATCGCGAGGCATGGGAGGACGCTGCGGGCCAGCGACGGCTGGAACTGATCCGTATGCCCGAGTCCTGGACTCCCGATACCTGCCTGAGGGCAATCGCTGGCGCCCCAACCAAACGGTCCGACTTCCGCAGTGAGCCAGCGGACCATTCGATCGATACCGATCCGGGGCCACCCCTGCTGATCGCCGCCGTCGGTTCGCCCGATCCAGAATCGATCGCCTGGGAAGATTACTCCCTTCCCTGGGCGCGTTGGATGGGACTCAGCCCCGCCTCATCGGGAGGCAGCAGTGTCCTGCAGTCACGAGAATTTGTTGTTTCGGATCGAAACGCAATTCAGGGGCCAAGGTATCTGATGCCCCTGAGCGATCCTGAGTGGGCCAGCCATGAACTGCTGGCAGCCTGGGACGCCATGGAATGCCCGATCAGCGTGGACGCACCGCTGGCAAGCCCTTAGAATCGACTTCGATAGATGCATAGGGATGCGAGCTCAGGGACTGGGAAGCCAGGGCGGTCGCGATGGAACCGGGGTTCCCGGTGGAATCGCCAATGGCTGTGCGTGAAGGGAGTCACGGGTGGAGATTTTCAGAGATCCAGAAATTGCCAGGTGCAGGGTTCGGGATGCCAAGCAATCAGGTCGATCGATCGGCCTGATCCCCACCATGGGAGCGCTCCATGAGGGGCACCTTTCGTTGGTGCAATCGGCTCAAAAGCAGGGGGACTCCACCCTGGTGACCCTCTTCGTCAATCCATCCCAATTTGGACCCAACGAAGATTTTTCGAAGTACCCTCGCACCGAAGAGGCGGATCTCGAGCGGCTTCGGTCGATCGGAGCTGACTGGGTACTGATCCCGACAAGCCAGCAAGTCTACCCCGAAGGCTACTCCACCTGGATCGAACCACCTCAGGTCGCCACGCGATGGGAAGGGGAGATCCGGCCGGGTCATTTTCGTGGTGTCGCCACCGTCGTCTTGAAGCTCTTTCTGATGACCCCGGCCGATCGCGCCTACTTTGGACAAAAGGACTATCAGCAGGTGCGTGTGATCGAGCAAATGGTGAGGGACCTTGGCTATCCCATCGACGTGCGGGTCTGTGCAACGATCCGCGAGTTGGATGGATTGGCGATGAGCTCCCGCAATCGATATCTCGATCCAGACCAGCGCCGTAGAGCCCTTGCCATCTGGCGCAGCATTCTTCTGGTCCGTTCCCTTGCCTCCCAGGGGGTCTTCGACACGGCGGCGATCCAACAGCAAGCGTGCGCCGTGCTTCTCGAAAATGGGCTCGATTCCATCGACTATGCGGTGCTTGCCGATGCCGTGACCTTGGAACCGCTAGAGCGGATCGATCGACCGGCGGTCTATTTGGTAGCGGGTCGTCTGGGGAAGACTCGTTTGATCGACAACTGCCTCTTGTAACTGTCGAAAGGAGAGGTGGCCTGTGCGATCGACGCTGTTCTATCTTCCGCACGAATGGATGGGCATTCCATGGACCGGTTGCGGCTGGCTTTTGGCGATCTGGACCGTCCTTGGACTGATCGCCGGCTGGCTTGCCTTTCGGCGTCATGGGATGGCGAAAGCAATGAACGAGGGGTTGCCTGGATGGCTGCTGGTCGCCGGTGTGATTCTCTGGCTGCTGCCAAGGATGGAGACGCATCTGGAGGATGGCAGCGCCGAGGGTCGGTGGCTGGGCATCCCCGTGCGGGGGTACGGTCTGATGCTGACCACGGGAGTCCTGAGTGCTTTGGCCATCTGTGGTCAGCGCTCGCGCCGCCTGGGGCTATCGCCCGACTCCCTTTACTCGCTTGCCCTGTGGACCTGCGCGGGCGGGATCGCTGGAGCCCGCATTTTTTATGTGGTGCAGAAGTGGTCGTTGTTGCCGGGGGAGAGTTGGAGTGAAAAGCTTTGGACGGCGATTCAATTCACCGAAGGGGGTTTAGTTGTCTACGGCGCGGTGATGGGAGGCATCGTGGCGATCTGGGCCTGGTGCCGGCGGAATCGACAGCAAGTCTTTGCCATCCTCGATCTGGTGGCGCCCGGATTCCTGCTGGGCCTCGCCTTCGGAAGAATCGGATGCCTGCTTCACGGCTGCTGTTTCGGTGGAGTCTGCCACTCCCACTGGCTTCCCCATATCGCTTTCCCAGCCGGTTCTGAACCCTATCTTTCTCAGCTGCTCGAAGGGGCTCTCTTGGGGCTGCAACTGGAACCCGAGACAGATTCGGGTCCTCGTCGGATCTTGGCGGTGGAACCTGGCAGCTGGGCGGCTGGTCAGGGAATTCGTGCGGGACAACGAGTTGAATCCCTGGAACCGATCGTTTCCTGGCCACCCGCCGATCGCGATCCCGCAGGCCCTCGGCCAACCGGCGCCAGGCTGCGGATCGACGGGCGCCCCTTTCTGATTCCCCCGGAATCGCTCCCTCAGCGCAGCCTGCCCCTTCATCCCGCTCAGATCTACGCCAGCCTCAATGCCTTGTTCCTGGCAGTGCTGTTGTACCTAGCGTGGCCATGGCCCCGACGCGATGGGGTCATTCTCGCTTACGGCCTGATTCTCTATGGAATTCTCCGTATCCTGGAAGAGGTGATTCGGGACGATGAGCGAGGGCAGTTCGGCACTCCGCTGACGATCTCGCAATGGGTAAGCATCGCAGGGATCGCAGCTGGGATCGGACTGCTGGTGTGGCTCCGCAGCCGACCGATCGGACGGGTTCGCGATCGCTACGCGTTGCCGAACACGGCTGGTTGGCCGAGTCAGCCGCCATCGGCCGGGGGCTGAGTCCACCTACTGGGATCGATTTCTTGAAGCAACCGAGCCAATATCTGTTGGCTCTTCGAGTAACCATCGTCCCAGCGGCTGGCTCTTGGTCCCGCCACATTGAGGATCTCAATGGAATGCTCTTGGATTGACTTAGCGAGCCATTTCCAAGTGATTCGGCGATTGCATTGGATCACCCAAAAGGGCTTTCGGGCCTGAATCGCCATCCGAATCGTCTGCAGCGTTCCACCGCTGGGGGCTCTTGGGCAAATCACCAGCGTCCCATCGGAATCGAGCACATTGCGTCGGGTCCGATCCAGGTAGTTTGGGCTGGCAAGCTCTTGAAGATGGTAGCGCGCGGGGATTGGGCCATCTTCGGCCAGACGTCCCGCTGGGCACCATCCGCCATGGTCGATTCGCAGCTGGATCGCCAGGTCCAGTGCCGCTCGGTCCACTCCCGTCTGGCCTCCCGATACGATTTTTCGAAGCGACTTCATACTTGAGCCATCCGAAGCCAATCCAGAAGTGGAGCTCCCAGACCGGCGGGAATCCACCGGCGATCCAGCGGTGCCTCCCATCCAACCGGCTCCCCCCGTGTTGGATGCCGACAACCAAAAAAGCGGCAGTGGAGAGCGATCGCCTTGGGGATGCGTTGCTGGGGATCAGAGGAGTTGCCGGTTGGCCAGTAAAGGGTATCACCGATGATGGGGTGTCCGTGGTGAGCCAATTGCGCGCGCAGTTGGTGCTTGCGTCCTGTTTCCAGTTTTAATTCCAGCAGCGATCTAGCTCCATCGGTGGCCAGCATGCGATACCCAAGGATTGCCTCCTGAGCTCCTGGGGCCTCTCGAGGAACGATTCGGCTAATCGCTGCGGATTCCTTTCGCAATAGACCATCCACCCAGCGCCCGGAAGCGGCGATGGGCGTCCCTTCCACTAAAGCCCAGTAGATCTTTTCCACTTGCCGATTCCGGATCTGTTCACTCAGCCGCGCGGCGGCTTTCGAGGTCCGCGCCAGTGGCACCACGCCACTGACCGGCCCATCCAGTCGACTGACCACTCCTAGGAAAACATTTCCCGGCTTCTGATAGCGTCGCTTCAAATCCTCTTTGGCCCATTCCAGCAGCGACCGTTGTCCGGGAAGAGCACCCTGAGTGATCCAACCTTGCGGTTTGTTGACCACCAGCAGGTGGTTGTCTTCCGCGAGGATCTCTGGATAGGTCATCGATGTCGCTCCCACTGGCGGCAGATGGCCTGGCACCATGCGAGTGAACGGGGTCCTCCTGACTGAATCGTGGCGGATCTCACATCCCCTTCCAGGCACTCTAGAACGATCGTCAGCCGATCGAGCGGCAATCGCTTTGCAACCCGATCCGACCATTCGATCACCGTCACCGAAGGTGTCTCCATCCACTCTTCGACTCCCAGATCCCACCACTCCTCATCACCCTTCAATCGGTAGGCATCGACATGATAGACCGGGGGATCGGTGGGATAGCGATGGACCAACTGGAACGTGGGGCTTGTCGCGGCCAACCTTCCTTGCGAAAGCGTTTCGACCAGCATGCGCGTCCAGGTGGTCTTCCCTGCCCCCAAGGTCCCCTGCAGTCCGATGAGGCATGGGATGGGCGCGAGGTTGGCCACCAGCTCGGCCAGCCTCTTGGAGTCTTCGAGGTTCGTCAGCACCGCATTCCACTGGCATTCGTTCATCCCAAGTGGCTCCTGTTGCCTAGCGGATTCGAGGATGGTGGATCGAGGGGGAAACGCTACTTGTGGACATACCCGGTGGCGGGCAGTTGATGCAGTGTCCCGCCGCGTTTGGTCCAAAGCCCAGTTCTTGCGACGAAGGTGCCGATTTCGGTCAATCGAACCCCTTCGACAGTGGCGGGTAATCTGGCGGCCACCGCCTCTGGCACCGCCAACAACAGCTCGAAGTCCTCGCCATCGCTCAGCGCATGATCGATCGGCTGGCGCCCGGATTGCGACGCCATCTCGACTGCCGCATCGCTGATCGGCAGTCGATCTAGGTTCACCACCGCTCCCAAGCCGCTTGCGGCACAAAGGCGCGTCAGGTCGATCCCCAGGCCATCGCTGAGATCCATGCAGGCGTCGATTTTCCATTCGTCCCTCAGCGCCTTAGCGACGGCCAGGCGAGGGGTGAAGTCGAGGTGTTTTCCGAGCAGGCTACCGCCAAGGGTTCCCGTCACCAGCAGTCGGTCGCCCACTTTGGCGCCGGAGCGTCTCCAGCAACCTGCCTCCGGCGCCGTACCGATCGCAGTGACATGGATCACCCAGGGCCCGTCCCAGACATTGGTGTCGCCTCCCGCCAGTGCGACACCGAACTCTTCGGCACGTTCGCAGACCCCTTCCACCACCTCCGTAGCGAACTTCGGATCGCCTCCTCTAGGGATGCAAAGCGACAAAAACAAAGCGATCGGGTCGGCCGCCATGGCCGCCAGATCCGATAGATTCACCGAGGCGGCTTTACGACCGACTCGCCGAGGCCCCGCCTGATCGATGAGGAAGTGAGTCCCCTCACAGAGCGAATCGGTGGTGACCACCCAATCGCGGCTGGAAGCCGACAGCAGTGCCGCATCATCGCCGATCCCCAGTTGGACCTGAGGCAACCGACGGCTCCGCTGTGCCACCCAGGCCACGAATGATTGCTCCACCTACTTTTCTCCTGAAGCAGACGCATGGAACTCTCCACAATCCCCGATTTTAACCGGCCCTGAGCAAGTGGGCACACATCCCGGCAGGATCTAGCCAGCAGTTCCCGAAAAGAATCCCCGCTGGCCAGCGATGCTCAAGGGCGATAGTCTGATCCTATGCAGGGCGTTTGGATTCCCAGCTTCCTCTCCCCAATGGAGTTTCGCCATGTCCGCCACGATGTCACCACCTCGATCCAATCCTAAAATCGGCCCCACGCGCCTTTTGATCGATGGCCAGTGGGTCGACTCGGCCAGCGGGAAGACGTTTGCGACCATCAACCCCGCGACCGAAGAGGTCATCGCCCAAGTTGCCGAAGGGGATCGAGAAGATATCGATCGTGCGGTCCGGGCAGCGCGTCAGGCCTTCGAGTCGGGTCCCTGGAGCCGGATGGATGCCAGGGATCGCGGGCGCTTGATGTACCGACTGGCCGATCGCATCGAAGAGGAACTGGAAGAACTGGCTGCATTGGAATCGCTGGACAACGGCAAGCCGATTCGGGATTCCCGATCCGCCGACCTGCCGCTAGTGATCGACTGCCTGCGCTACTATGCGGGGTATGCCGACAAAATTCATGGTAGCACCATTCCGGTACGCGGCAATTTCTTCACCTACACACGCAAGGAACCGGTGGGCGTGGTGGGACAGATCATCCCCTGGAATTTTCCGATGCTGATGGTCGCTTGGAAATGGGGACCTGCTTTGGCGGCCGGCTGCACGATCGTCATGAAGCCAGCGGAACAGACGCCACTGACCTGCCTGAGGATGGCTCAGCTGGCGATGGAAGTCGGATTCCCGGCAGGGGTGATCAATGTCGTTCCAGGCTTTGGTCCCACCGCCGGCGGCGCCCTCGTGGAACACCCTGGTGTCGATAAGGTGGCATTCACCGGAGAACATCGCACGGCGCAGATCATCATGCGGAACGCATCCCAGTCGCTCAAACGACTCACCTTCGAACTGGGTGGCAAGAGCCCCAATGTGATTCTCGCGGATGCGGATCTGGAACGAGCTGCGGATGGAACCCATTTTGGGCTCTTCTTCAACCAGGGGCAGTGCTGCTGCGCTGGAAGCCGCGTCTTCGTCGAGAAAAAGATTCACGCGGAATTTGTCGATCGATTGGTCGAACGCGCCTCCAATCGACGGTTGGGACACCCGCTCTCCGAGGACACCCAGCAGGGGCCGCAGGTCGATCAGGCGCAGTTCGACAAAATCATCGGCTTGATCGAAAAAGGGAAACAGGAAGGGGCTCGTTGCCTGACGGGAGGCAACCGAGAAGGGAAGACAGGGTACTTTATCCAGCCGACCATTTTCGATGGAGTCGACGACAGCATGACGATCGCGCAGGAAGAAATCTTTGGTCCTGTGATGAGCGTCCTGTCCTTCGACTCGTGGGATGAACTGCTGCATCGCGCCAATCAGACCTGCTTTGGACTGGCTGCGGCCGTCTGGACTCGCGACGTCGCCAAGGCTCACGATTTCGCTCGACGTGTCCGAGCCGGGACGGTGTGGGTCAATTGCTACGATGTCTTCGATGCTGCCGCTCCATTCGGTGGTTTCAAGATGAGCGGGCAGGGGAGGGAACTGGGAGAAGAAGGTCTCAGGCCGTACACGGAGACGAAGACGGTGACGGTGAGCCTGGGATGAGCGGACGAAGCGAAGACGAGAAATGGACTCCAAGGACGGCCGAGATCATCGCGATCGGCGATGAACTGATCACCGGTCAACGGGTCGATACCAACACCGCGTGGCTTGCCAGCCAATTGGCGCTGTTGGGAGTCCAGACTCTTTGGCATACCACCGTCGGCGACTCGATGGATCAAAACATCGAAGCCTTTCGGATCGCATCCCAGCGAGCCGACTGGACGGTGGCAACCGGAGGCTTGGGCCCAACTGCCGATGACCTGACTCGCCATGCAATTGGGGAGGCTTTCGGGCGGCCTCTGGTGCTCGACCATGGCTCGTTGGAGGCGATCGAGGCACTCTTCTCCGGTCGCAAGCGACCGATGCCCGAAAGGAATCGGGTGCAAGCCTATTTCCCGCAGGGCTGCCAAGTGATTCCCAATCGACATGGAACGGCGCCGGGTATCGACCTTTGGATCCCCGAGGGGTGCGGACAATCGGGGCACCGAGTGATGGCCTTTCCGGGTGTCCCAGCAGAGATGAAAGCGATGTGGCATCAGATTGCGCGCCCCCGCATGCTTCTGGAAACCAACCTCGCCAATAGGACTCTCTCGTTCCAGACCGTCAAGTTGTTCGGGATTGGTGAGAGCGAGGTGGAGACGTTGGTACCCAACTTGATCGATCGCGATCGAGATCCCAAAGTGGGCATCACCGCCAGCCAGGCGACGATCACCCTACGGATTTCTTCCCTAGGATCCGATCCAGCACAGGCGCTCGCATTCCAACAGCCCACCCTCGATCTGATCCACAGCAAATTGGCCCCCTGGATTTTTGGCAGTGGGGAGATGGACTTGGAAGATGCAGTCGTCATGGAATTGGGTTCGCGTCACCAAACCGCGGCGGTGGTCGAAGTCGGGGCCAGTCCTCGACTTGCCTACGCGATGTGCCGCCCCAGCGCTGGTCGCGCGGTGCTGCGCAACACCCAGTGGTTCCCAGATCTCCCGTCGCTCTCCCGGTCTCTTCGCTTGCCACCCCCTTCGCCTATCCCGGCAGGCACCCCAGAGGACCTAGGAAACATCCTCGTAGCGGCAGCCAAAGAAGCGAAGGAAGTCCATGGCAGCGATTGGGCGATCGCCTGCGGCTACCTTCCAGAACAAAGTGCAATGGAACAGTCCCCAGGGAAAACCTTTCCCTGGACCACTGCGATTGTCGGCCCCGACCGCCTGCCAACGCTCGATCAAGTGCAACTAGGAGGTCATCCCGATGTCCTCCCTGCTCGACTCATCAAGCACTCCATGCACCTTTGGTGGAAGCGGATGACAGGACGCGATGAAGTCGAAGCCCATTCCCCCGAAAAAGGTCACTGCGATCGGTAGAAAAGACCACCAGACCATAGAGCCGGCTGGTCTGTACGAGATCGCTAGTGGCCAGGTTGCGATGGACCGATCGGCAACGCGAAAGCAATGGCCACACCGGATCGCCTTCGCACTCAGCAAGCCCCGCTTTTGGCTCACCGGCACCTAAGCCCCCGGGTCACGCCAGTCAATCGAATCTTTCCATTGCCAAGCTCAGAGAATCTCCTAGGCAAGGATGCCGAAGCAAAGAAACGACCGGCAGGTTTTTATGCCCAGTCTCTGAACTTCTCTGATCTTATCTTTCGCTTCTTCCGACGCGCCCACCAGCTCAATCCCCCCAGTGGAGACCTTCGGGAAGGCGATTGAGATTTTGACAGCCTTCTTCGGTCACGACCACGATGTCTTCGACGCGCACCCCGCCGTAGGCCTTCGCGTAGAGCCCCGGTTCAACAGTGACGCACTCGCCCACCAGCAGCGCCGGTCCACCGAGATCCAGTAGCGGCGGTTCGTGCACATCCAGACCGATACCGTGGCCCGTACCGTGGGTGATGGTGGCGATTTCATCGGCCGATCCGGCGGGTGGGAAACCATTTTGGTATCCACGTGCTGCCAGCGCCCCAAGGGTGGCTCGATGCACCTGTTCCCCAGTGACCCCGGCGCGAATCGCTGCAATCGCAGCCTTCTTCGCCTCAACCACCGCGCGATGCATCGCAGCGACAGGATCGGGAATCTGGCCATGCACCACCGTGCGCGTGCAATCTCCGTTGTAAAGCGTCGTCTGGTTTTTGTGGTAGATATCGACGATCACAGGCTGTCCAGTGCGGAGGGGGCCATGGCCATGGTCATGGCAGTCCGCACCGACCGGT
>JBJSWM010001028.1:0-3622 GCA_046085865.1 Pirellulaceae bacterium | reverse complement strand
GCCATGGAGGCATGTGAGCGATTCAAGGCGGCGCAGGGGGGAGGGTGGCGATGAGGAAATCGCCTCATCCAATCGATGTCGTCCCCCGCCGCCGACATCGACGGCGGGGGCGATCTGATCGAACATGCTACCTGTCTAACGCTGGAAGATGGTTACACCTTCCTTGATCGTCTCCAGGACAACAATGTCCTTGATGGCTGTCGACTCGACCTTCAGAGGATTCTTGTCGAGGATCACCAAGTCAGCTAGCTTGCCAGTTTCCAGCGTCCCTTTGGTTTTCTCTTCTTTCAGTTGGTAGGCGGCCATCGCAGTGACCGCGCGCAGGGCATCGTAGGGGCTGATCCTTTCATCGGGACCTACAACCTGACCGGTGCCGGAGAGTCGGTTGACGCCGGCATCGACCAAAGCCAGGATCGAAGGGGTTGGGGAAACGGGGGCATCGTGTGAGAAGGTGAAAGGAAGCTCCGATCGAAGGAATGTACGGGCTGCCATCGCCCCTGCGGAGCGTTCTGGGCCCCAGAGTTTAACGACTGCATCACCGCCGGGAATGATTCCCGCCGTAAGAAAGCTGGGGATGGCGCCGTACTCCTTCATCAGCACGATCTGGTCGGGGCGAAGCCAAGAGGCGTGGACGAAGACGGGACGGTGGTCTCGCTTTCCATGCTTCTTTACTGCCTTGGCGATGGCACCGAGAGCTTGGTCTGCTGCCGCATCGCCGTTCATGTGCATATGGATTTGAAGATCGGTGGGCCAGTATTTATCGAAGACGTTGTCGAGCACTTCGTCGGGGATTTGGCGATAGCCGGAGAATCCAGCCGTCTTCCCGGTAGGGGGGGCGGTGTAGGGGACCGTGAACCAAGCGGTATCGAGGCTACCGTCGAGCCAGAATTTGACGCCACCCAGCCGAACTCGATTGACGTAGCGGTTGTCGAGGTCAGGTCGAGCTGCTCGCAGTTTATCCACGACCCCGCCAGCTTTGAGGTCATACTGGGTGGCAACCGAATAGGCTGCGGCCAGTGTGTCATCGAGGGCAGAGTCTTTGGCTGCGATATAAAGATCAATCGGCAGCAGTTTTTTATCGATGGCGTTCAGCACGACTGCGATGTCATCGTTACCAAGTCCCAATCCCGCCTCCATGGCGGTGGTCTGTCCGTAGCTGGCCCAGACTTCCGAAGCGCCCAGCATCGCCCGCTTTGCCAGTTCATCGCTGAAGGGAGGCCGCATGCCGCGAACGGCATTGAGTGCCGTTTCCTCCATCGGGCCCAGCAGCGATTTTCCATCCTTGCCGCGGGTGAATGCGCCTCCCGTTGGGTCGGGTGTGTCCGCCGAGATTCCGGCGGCCCGAAACGCGGCGCTGTTGGCGGCTCCAAGGTGTCCCGACGAGTCGACGACAAGGACTGGACGATCCGCGGAGATTTGGTCGAGTTCTTCACTGGTAGGGGGCCGTTTCTCGGTCATCGATCGAGCCTGGTAGCCAAAGCCGACGATCCAAGCTCCTTCGGGCGTCTGCTCCGCCTGCTTCTTCATTCTTGCGATCAGATCGGAGATGTCCGCGCAGTTGAACAGGTTGGCGTCGACGAGGTTCTTGCCAAAGTAGACGAAGTGACCATGCGTATCGATGAAACCGGGTAGCAGCGTCTTGCCTCCTAGATCGATTCGCTGTGCCCCGTTGCCTGCCTGCTTTTGGGCAGTGGCCAAGTCGCCTGCGAAGAGAATTTTGCCGTCTCGTACCACAAGGCTTTCGGCATACTGGGCAGTTGGCCCTTGCATCGTCAGGATGTCGCCCCCGAAATAGATCTGTGTCGCCCCCGGTTGCTCGGCAAATGCCTGTTGATGGCCGGTCGGGTGCAAGAAGAAAAGGGGGAGTGTCAGTCCAAGGAGCATCGCGCGGGATCGAGTCGAGAACATGCCGAAATCCTTTTTTCGGAAGTGGTCAAAAAGCAATCTGAGACAAGGTGAGAAAGTGTAACGCAATGGCAGGGGCCTGGGTACAACTCCCAGCCACCCGTCACTCTGGATCGGGTTGCCGGAGGATTTTCTCCATCGCTTTTCCCTTGGCCAATTCATCGATTAGCTTATCGAGGTACCTGATTTCGCGCATCAGCGGTTCTTGCACTTCTTCCACTCGAACTCCACACACGACGCCACGAATCAGCTCGCGGTTGGGGTTCAGTAAAGGTGCCTCCGCGAAGAATGTCTCAAAGTCGACCTTCTTGGCAATCTGCTTGGCCAGCTTCGCGTTGGTGTATCCGGTCAGCCAGCGGAGGATCGAGTCGACCTCGTCGCGCGTTCTCCCCTTCCGCTCGGCCTTGGCGACATAGAGTGGATAGACACTGGCGAAGCTGGTGGTGTAGATTCGGTGTTTGGTCATTGGGACCCCAACATTGGGAAGGGCCTGAGAGACGGAACAACTGAGAGTTTAGCTTGGCAAGGAGACGATCGATGCATGCCAGCCGAATGGTGGGGATAGCCATCCTTTTTTTCATTCTCAGCTCTGGCTGCTTCTTGCCGCAACAGGGCAATGCGCAGGAGGGGCCCAAGTCTGGGGATTCCCGGCGACTGGACTTGGGTTCGAACGTAGGGATGGAGGTGGTCTACATTCCGCCTGGAGAGTTCTGGATGGGCAGTTCGGCGGAGGAAAAAGCCTGGGCCACCGGGATCGAGGGTGGCGCGACGCCGGGGACGGAGCGGGAGTCATATGAGGGAGAGTCGCCACGCAGAGTGAACGTGCCACGCGCTTTTTGGATGGGGCGAACGGAAGTGACGGTGGGCGCATTTCGGCGATTTGTTGAGTCGACGGGCTATGTGAGCGATGCGGAAAAGGTAGGAGGTGCGACGCAGGTGTTCGATCCCAAGTGGGACGGCTACCATCTAACGACCCAGGTGGTTCATCCATGGGAATCGGTGCAGGGGAAGAGTTGGCGGGATCCGAATTGGGGGTTTCCCAATCGCGAGGACTTCCCGGTGGTTTGCGTTAGTTACAACGACATGAAAGCTTTTTGCCGTTGGTTGACCGAACGCGAGAAGGCGGCCAATCGATTGCCCGACGGGCTGGAGTTCCGCTTACCCACCGAGGCGGAGTGGGAGTATGCGTGCCGTGGCGGCAGTTCGGAGAGCCAATACTTCTGGTGGGGCAATGAACTGGAGGATGGGGAAGCGCGCCTGAATATCTCTGCGATGGATTTTCTTCCGGGACGGACCAAAGGGTGGCCTTTGGCCAAAGCGCCTTGGAGCGATGGGTATGCGTTTGTCTCGCCCGTCGACCACTATGGGCCCAAAGGGAGGAACGGTTTTGGGCTGGCCGACATGTGCGGCGGGGTCTGGGAGTTCGTGATCGATCATTTCGACCCAAAGGGTGGGCACGAAGAGATTCATTATGAGGACTCCTCGAAGAAGACGGTGAGCCGACCGGTCTGTCGGGGAGGCAATTACTTTGATGTTCCGGGCAACGCGCGGTGCGCGGTTCGACTGGGGATTCACGGCGTGACCTATTCGGATTCCCGCGATGGGTTTCGAATCTGTCTTGGATATCGAGTCGATCCATGACAGCGGCTTCTTTTCTTTGGATCGGGTCGAATCGACTTGGTAGCAGCCATCGCATGGATGCCAAGATCTGGTTTGA
>JBJSWM010001027.1:0-7399 GCA_046085865.1 Pirellulaceae bacterium | reverse complement strand
CGGTATGCCTCAGTCACCGAGACGAAGGCCCAGGGGTTTAGAATAGGGTGGTGGGGGAGCGTTGCGATTGTTTTTATGAGGGGTTTTTCCATGAAGAGAATTCCGCGAGCGGTTTCTGGGGTGGCGCTGATTGGCCTGGTTGGATTGGTGGTCAGCTTGGCGGCAGGGATTCAAGAGGCTTCTGGGGCGAAGATGAACGCTGCAATTCCTTCGGATGACCAGATCCGCGAGAAGCTAGTCGGTTCGTGGCGCATCGTTTCTGCATCGTTCGGTGGGGTCCCCAGCGAATTGCATCGCACATCGATTACGATCAAGCACATTACGCCGGTGCATCTGATCTGGATCGGGTACCAGCCGGAGGATCGAAGAATTTTTCGTTCGGCAGGAGGAAGCTGGAAGGTGGTGAATGGCAAGTACATCGAGACGATGCGCTATGGGCTGGATCCGCAGTTCAAGCAAAATGTCTTCGGTAAGGACTTTGCCTTTGACTGCCGCTTCGATGGGGATCTCTGGATCCAAAGCGCCACGTTGCCCGATGGATCGGAGATGATTGAAACTTGGCAACGGGTCCAGGCCGAAGAAGACGTTGCATTGCGGCCGGTCGATCGCAAAGAGGAATCGTGAGCTGTTTGCAGTGCCATCGCTATGAAGCGAACGGATCTAGCTGGCCCGAGGTTTCCCGATATGAGGCGCCATCCAACCACTCGGTAGGTCAGAGGGGCACCGTGGAGCGAGGAAAAGGGGCTCACCAATTTGTCTCTCACGGAGGCACTGAGCCACGGAGAGTGCATGAAGCGATGGAGTTCTCTTGCATCTGTGTGGCAAAGATTCGAGGATGAATTGTTTTTCGGGGCTGAAGGACTTCGGACGCTGTCGCGACTGTTCCTCCACCCTCGGGCGGTGGTGTTTAGGAAGAGTCCGGCCCCCCGCAGGCTCCAGGTATCCACCGCTGCCGGCGGAGGATGTCTCCGTTGGAAGTTGAATTCGCATCTTCCACCTTCTTGCGATGGTGAGCGGGAAGATGCCTTAGAATGGGATTTCGGGATGACTGGGCGTATGAGTCGCCTGGTGGTATCGCCCGAAGAGAATGCCTCTGCAGGAACCTGACGGCTCAGGGAGTCAAGAAAATGGAATCGAAAAAGGCTTGGAACCTGTCTCGACGTCAGTGGCTTTCAAGGACAACCAACGCATTGGGTTTTTCCCTCGCTGCCGTTCCATCGAAGCATGCCATGGCATCAGCTTCTCATCGGCTGTGGGCCAGCGAGCGGATTCGAGTCGGCGCAATCGGAGTTGGGGGGCGTGGATCTTTGTTGCTGGAGCAATTGCCGGAGGCAGCGCAGGTGGTGGCTGTCGCTGACTGCAACCAGCCGCGAGCTGAGGCGTTTCGCGAAAAGGTAAAAGCAGACTGGGATGTCTATTCGGACTATCGGAAGATATTGGACCGGCCGGATGTCGATGCGGTCATTGTCGCAACTGGAGAGTTTCAGCGGATCAAGCCTTGTATCGAAGCCTGTCTGGCGGGAAAAGACGTGTATGCCGAAAAGCCGCTGTCGCTGTACATCCAGGAGGGGCGAGCGCTTGTCGAAGTCGCGAGGAAGACCCGGCGCATCGTTCAGGTGGGGACGCAGCAGCGTTCGATGGAGATGAATCGTGTTGCGTGCCAACTGATTCGTGAAGGGGGAATGGGGAAGATCCTGGAGGTGCGGGCGATTGCGTACGAAGGCCCATCGCCTGCGCTGAGGGAGTCATTGGTTGCCGAGCCGCAGCCAGCCGGGCTGGACTGGAATCTCTGGCTGAATCAGGCAGCGGATCGCCCGTACAGTGCTCGATGGATGAACTGGATGCAGTGGCGAGATTTCGCCGGCGGTCAGATGACCAACTGGGGGGCTCATGGTGTCGATCAAATCCAATGGGCTTTGGGGATGGATGGGACCGGACCCGTGGAGCTGCAGCCGCTCTCCGAAGGGCTCAATGGGCATGTGCGGATGAAGTACGCTAGCGGTGTGGTGGTGAATTTTGTGATTGAGCCTGGGAAGGGGCCGATGGGAGGCGCGGTTTTTGTCTGTGAACATGGGAAGCTGGAAATCAACCGAAACAAATTCAGTTCCAACCCGCCCGAGATCGCCCGTGAATTGCTCAAGCAGGTCGACAGCGTCGAAGAAGAGCGGAAGTGGAGTGACGATTTGGCGCTATGGCAGGCAAGGTGGCATCTTCAGAACTGGCTGGACTGCATCGCAAGCCGAAAGCTACCTGTTGCTGACGTCGAGATCGGGCATCGGTCGGTGTCGGTCTGCCATCTAGCGAATATCACCAGAGAATTGCAGAGGCCACTTCGATGGGATCCTGAGAAGGAAGTATTTGTAGGCGATGAAGAGGCCAATCAACTGCTGACTAGGCCTCGCCGAAAAGGATTCGAATTGCCCGCATGACGATGGGGGGCTGGGACGAATTTGTGCAGTCCCTGTTGTGGTGCGTTCTTCGGGTAATTTCTTGGGTCTCTGCTTGGATTTCTCGTAAACAGTCCGCCCCGACGGACGGCACTCGTTCTCGAACTCGATGCCCCAGTGTCGATGCCCCAGTGTCCCAACGCATCTTTTCGAGTACGAGTGCTATTTTATTGAGAACGAGCACGCGTAGGATAAAAACCAGTCGCTGATGCTCCGAGGCCACAATAACTCCTGACGAGCCGTTGTGGTTCTCAACCGCAGCCAAACGGCTGAAGTCTAAGCACTGGACTCAAAAAGCGGATCCATCAAGCGGCGTGGATGGCGAAGAGGATTGAATCGAGTCACAATCATCCTCGAGGGCATCTTTCGACGGATGTAACAGATAGAGAGTCAGGACGTCAGCGATTTTGCCGGGTACGACCGGGGCTTGTTCCATTGCTTACGAGAAAAGGTGCGTCATGGGAATTTGGATCTATTTGGTCCCGCTGGCGATTCTTGCCGTGATCGCCTTGATCTTCACTGCCACCGGCATGTCCTCCAAATGCACCGCCTGCAACCGCTGGTGGGCCATGAAGGAGACCCAGCGCAAGGAGATTGGACGCGAGCCAGGGATCAAGAAAGTCAAACGCAAGGAGGTCAAAAAAGATGCGGCGGGAAAAGTTCTGGAGGAGGTGGAACGAGAGGAGACGGTGGCAGTTGAGCGGGTGAGCTATGACACTCGGGTTGAGTGCAAGTATTGCGGTCATGAAGCGAGCAAGATGGTGGTGCAGGAAAGGGAGGTGGAGGTTGTAGCCAATGCTACAGCGCCGGGATCGACTTGCCCTATGGAGGGGAGTTTCGCACCCGAAAGGTGCAACTTATGCACCGGCAGTGGCAAGCGATTCACCGAATCCTGTCCTGGATGTGGAGGAGTGGGCAAGGTATCGGTAGTGCAGCCATCGAAGAAGTGTGAAGCCTGCCAAGGATGGGGAAAGAAATTTACTGACCTCTGCGCCGCCTGCGGTGGGTCTGGGTGGTCGAATGTGGTGCGACAGGGCTGATCGTTGCGATAGTCTCGGGGATGGTCAGTGATTCCGTTCCTCTGCCGCACCGCGAAAACACCTCTCCGATGGAATCCCCGCAGATCTTCCCGGTGAGTGTCAACTGGACGCGATACCTGAGAGTCACCAATTGACATGATTCCGGGATTGAGCCAATGTGTTGGCGGGTCTGGGTTGTTGTCTTTTGCGGTTGGTCCGATGGATCGATTTTTCTGAAGGAGTAAGCCGTGTCGACTCCTGGGAGAACCCCTGGGGGCCGATATTTCAGTTCGTTGGGAGGGCTGGTCCACAAAAGAATCGGCTATAGGTTTCGGAGGCTGCTGGATGTTTAGCGACAGCGATTGGTGTTCTATCGATAGGTGTTGTTGCCACTGTCCAGGCAGTCGGTAGTTAGTGAAACGCGCACGATGAAAATCCGAATCATCCAGAACTGCTACTCAACCGATCAGCAAGAGGGATGTTTCTTTGAGCCGTATTGGAATGAGATCCCTAAGACGGCTGATGAAAGGTATCTGTTTTTCGAGAGCGAAGTGATTCGTAAGTTGATCATCGATCGATGGCATGCGGATTCAGATTATTTTGCTGTTCTAGGCTATCGCTGGCAGGAAAAGCTATGGGAAGCTAGCGACCGGAGTCGCAGTCTTCCAATTCAGAATCTCAGCCGAGACAGGTTGACGCCTCAGGGGTTGTTGGAGTTTGTCGACCGTCATCCCGAAGCGGATTTCCTTTCCCTGGGGCGGTTTATTGCCCATCCCGTCTTTCGTTTAGCCGAAACATTTCACACAGGCCTCATGGAGACAACAGAGAAGCTTCTCAAGGCAGTTCATATCCGTTTTGATCTTCGGAGGTTGATTTCGCAGCCCATCTACTTCAATTCGTTTGTCGCAAAGAGCCATGCGATGGAGTCTTTTGTGAGCGAGATTCTGCATCCCGTCATCATGGCAGCAACCGAGGATCCGGATTTGCGGAAGCTTTGCCTTAGGAATTCCGGTTACTTCCGAACATTCCGGCCCGAGTTGGCGAAGCTCTTCGGGATCTCGTACTACCCTCTCCATCCTTTCATTGGTGAGAGACTGATCAATCTCTACACCATGGAAGCTGGGGCTCGCGTCGTTTCATTCGATCGATCTGGAGGTATCAGTCGATGGGCGAGAGTTACTGCTTCCATCGATCTGAAGCGTAGAGCTTTCGGCTGGAACTGGCTTTCCAGAGGCGGGTGGCGTATCTAGCTAGGGACTTCGAAGTCACCGGTTGGCGTAGTGGATTCGCATCTGGCGACGTTTGCCTTGGTAGAACGCTTTCCATCGTTCGATGAGGCGGGGGCTGATGGCGTCTACCAGCCTTGCAACCTGCTCGGGAAGATTCTTCTCTCTCGAGATCATTCGGCCGCTGACTGCTTGCAGCCAATCCAGCGAGGTTCCGGAATATTCCAGCATGTCTTGCTCTTGACGGATCAGGGTAGGGTCGGCTGGATTGGAATGCTCATTGAATTGAATTCGATAGGAGTCCAGTAAGTCTTTCTGTTGGTCTTTCCATGCGGGGACTACAGCTTCCAGTAGTTGGGGATGCAGGCGAAGCGGCTTCCCCGGAAGCTCCTGAAGACGCTTCAGCAACCAAAGGAACCTCCATGAAGGGATTGGATGCTGCTGCCTCGCGAATCGATTGTAGGCGTACAGAAAGCGAACCGCATCGAGGCTCAGACTGTCGTTCACGCGTTGGATCGATCGTGTCGCCAATTGGATTCCAAGTGTTTTGCAGAAATCCGTCACTACGCATCCGTAAGCCATCTGATCTTTATCAAAATGACGGACAAGAAGCCGATCTGCACCGAATGCTTCGGCGAGGTTGCCGAGCTGCCTTCTGTAGTCACATGGGAGACTCTGGGTCCTGCTGCCGGACTCTTGGGATGCCATCAGCAAAGTGTCGACGAAAGAGTGGTGGCCGCTTTTGACCATTTCCTGGAACATACTGCTCAGCCATTCCAGAGGCGGTCGCACGTACACGATCACCTGGGCCCGATATCCCTCTGCTTCGATCATGTCGCGTAGACGTACTAATTCGCCTTGGTTCATCATCCAGCAGTCTTCTGCGGAAATGATCGGGGTGGATTGAGCCAATCTTGCTCGTTGAATCTGTCGTTTCCAGCACCCGTAAAAGAAAGGCCTACGACTCTCCATTTCCTTGAGGTTCATTCCCTGTGCTTGGTGGACATGAGGGGCGACAGGGGTATCGCCAACAAGGCACTGGATTGGACGACTGCTGTTGACCATGCCGAGCCCAAGATAATGAAAGCGGGGATCGCGAAGCCCTGAAAAGAGAGACTCTTGGATGGAAGATGTCCCTGTTTTGGGCATGCCTGCATGGAAAATCAGATCCGCTAGACTCATCGTCTTTTCAATCTGGTAAGGGTAGGCCGGTTCGAGGTATCTTTTCGTTGACTAAAACTCGGGCAGCTTGCGGGCACTCCAGGACGGCGCATGGTGTCTTGGGGTGAATGACAGGTTTCGAGATCGGAGATTCTATGGTAGCTAAAGCATGCGACGAGCGCCTTGTCCATCTTCAAGCGAGTGGCGAATTGGAGATTGGAGTTATTGGGACCTGGAGCCGTAGACCGGCAGCCAAAGGTATCCAGGTTGTATTTCTATTGAGCGTCGGATAGCCATGTAGATCGCGCACAGATCGAAGGCAGGTGGACGTGGTCACTTGCTGATGGGGGTGGTTTTGCGTGTCCAAATCTCCGCGTGGGAATCCGCTATTCAAAAAATCCTTCGCTGATACACAGGGCTCGGATTCTATTTTGGGGATGGCTTGGGAAGTGCCAAAGTCTAAGGAGCAAGGCTCTTGAATGAGAACGAATTCGAACGGGTGCTGCGAGATATCTTGAATGCTTCTGATTCCAGATCCGAATTGTGGAAGCGGTTTGTGACGGAGCAGAAGATCCAGAGGATGCTAGAGCTCGGGGTCTACAGGGGGGAATTCGCGGAATGGCTCCTGAAGCAGTGCGACACGATCGAAACCTTTTACATGATCGATCCATGGCGGCATCTGGAGCGATGGAATAAGCCTGCGAATGTGCCGGATCAGGAGTTCGAGGGGTACTTCCAGGAGGTGCTCCGCAGGACCGACTTTGCCGCGAATCGACGAGTCGTACTCCGTGGTAGGACGACGGAGGTGATCGAGCGAATCCCGGATGGTGAGTTGGATTTCGCCTATATCGATGCGGATCATACCCTACGAGGCATCACGATCGACCTGATCCGTGTTTATCCGAAGCTTCGAGTTGGAGGCTGGATAGGAGGTGACGATTTTTCTAGGTCAATCTGGCAGCATGCGACTGCCTACGAGCCAACTTTAGTTTTTCCATTTGCCGTTTATTTTGCTGAGGCAGTGGGAGCGACTCTTTTCGCGCTCCCGTATTCGCAGTTCCTGATGAGAAAGAACGCAGAGCCCTTTTTCACGTACCAGTCCCTGGTTCACGGCTACGGTGAAACCGATCTCAAGGGGCAGTTGGGGCTAGGGAAAATGCTGCATCTGAAGTTAGCCGAGACAGGAAAATGGATCGCAAGGCAACGTGGGCTTTTTACAAAATGGATGAAGATCCATCGCTAGCGTTCGGTCCCGGTCCCGTATCTGCTCGTTCACCTATTCCTTCATTGGCTCTTGTTGGGGGGTGCTGTGCATGTCCAATCGCTCCTGCTGAATTTTCGTCAAAATCGATAAACCTTTCTTCATTGTAAAACGTGATGGGAGCAAAAAGTTCCGATAAATAACCCGTGGCTTGATTCATCGTAGGGATGCGAAATTCTCATTTCGAAGGTAATCGCAGATGACGAGAATGGGAATTGGGGCTGGATTCTTGCTCCTTGGGCTCGGGTGGGCTGGATTTGCTATCTCACAGGAGCCTTTTTCGGC
>JBJSWM010001026.1:0-2150 GCA_046085865.1 Pirellulaceae bacterium | reverse complement strand
CTCAGACCAAACGGGCCGATCGAAAGGCCCACCATCCAACCGCCATCATTGTAACGGACCGTGGAAAAGGTGTCAGGACCGTGGAAAAGGTGTCAGGTACCTTTTCTAGGATTCATTCGAATCGTTCACAAACTTTTGGGGTGCATCGACGTTCGTACCACCATGATATACCAGCACATTTTGAATCGCGGCGGTAAGGGCGTTCGCAGTCCTGCAGACGAGCTGGCCAAGGGATTTTTGGGGTGATTAGGCCGAAACAGCCTATCCCGTCTGTGCCAATATGACGTGAGACAACTGCCTTCGCGGAAATGAAGCTACAGGGCGAGGAGTTGTGAGCCATGTCAACAGACAAAGACGTTCCCGAAATGTACCCCACTGAGGTCCCCGAAAAGGCCCAACGACGCCGATTCGATGCCGAATATCGGCTTCGCATTGTGGAGGAAGCTGACAAGTGCACCAAATTCGGCGAGGTCGGTGAGCTGCTTCGCCGCGAAGGACTCTATCGATCGCAGTTGGCCAACTGGCGCCAGCAACGCGACGATGGCACCTTGAGTCAAGCTGGCGGCAAGAAGCGTGGCCGGAAGCCCAAGGTAAAAGACCCTTCAGCCGCGGAACTGATCCGCCTCCGACGCGATCGAGATCGCCTGGCCGAACGACTACGCCAAGCCGAACTAATCATCGAGGTTCAAAAAAAAGTTTTCGGACTGCTCGATGCGAGCACCAGTCCGACGGACGACGAGAAGACAGAATGATCGCAACCCAGCAGCTTGGCAAAGACATTGGAGTGGCCAGGGCATGTCGTGCCCTGGATGTTCCTCGTACGACCTTCTATCGACGGCTGAGGCCTGCTGTCTCGACAGTCCCAAAGGCTTGTCGGTCACATCCTCGAAAGCTCTCTGAAGAAGAACAGGCAGAAGTCAAAACCTTGCTTTACAGTGAGCCGATGGTCGACAAGTCGCCTTATCAGGTCTTTGCCAAGTTGCTCGATGACGGTCGTTACCTCTGTTCGATCCGGTCGATGTACCGCATCCTGGCCAAGGATCATGCGTCCAGGGAGCGTCGCCGGCAGTTGCGCCACCCCAATTACACGAAGCCCGAACTGCTGGCAACTGGCCCCAATCAGGTCTGGTCCTGGGATATCACCAAGCTTTTGGGCCCGAAAAAGTGGACTTATTACCATCTTTACGTGATTCTCGACATCTACAGTCGCTATGTGGTCGGCTGGATGCTGGCATGCCGAGAAGCCCAAGACTTGGCATCGAGACTGATTCGGGAAACCATCACACGGCAACGAGTCCAAAAGAACGAATTGACCCTGCACAGCGATCGTGGTCCTTCGATGCGTTCCAATGACGTATCGCAGCTCCTGGCAACGCTGGGCGTGACCAAGTCGCATAGTCGACCTCACGTATCGAACGACAATCCGTTCTCGGAAAGCCAGTTCAAAACGTTGAAATACCAGCCCGAGTTCCCAGATCGCTTCGAAAGCCTAGAGTCAGCGCTGGGCTTCTGTCGCCGATTCTTTGAATGGTACAACGAGGAGCACTATCACTCGGGAATCGAACTACTGACGCCATCCAGCTTGCATCACGGTCGCGCCGCCTCGATTCTCGGTGATCGACACAGGGTGCTGGAGGCGGCCTATGACCGGCATCCGGAACGCTTCCTGAGGGGTAGACCGAAGCCCAAAGCGATACCGAAAGCCGTGTGGATCAATCCACCGGTGAACCAATCAGACGATGTCACTCAAGGACTGGATCCAAAACAACCCACTTCGTCTTCGACGCACCATCGACCTGGCTATCCCGCAGCAAGATGCGTCCCCGCAGAGCCTGCCTCTGTTTCACCAAGTGACGGAAAGGATAGCGGGCTTCCAGCAGCACAGCAAGCCTTCGAACACCGGACCGATGCCGGGAAAATCCCGGGGGTTTGGGGGCTAGCCGCGCCAGCGGCTTGCCGAGTTCTTGAACGCCTTTCTCCAGAATGTCTTGCAGCGACAAAGCCAAGCACCTCGTAGCAGCACGCTCCAATTCCACCCATCCAATGAAATTGGAAAAAAAATTGCTGGACAAGGTTGCCTTGTTACGATAATCTTCGTACTATCTAAGTCGTACATCCTAGGACGTACTAGGAAGGTTCACTTTTTGACA
>JBJSWM010001025.1:0-810 GCA_046085865.1 Pirellulaceae bacterium | reverse complement strand
CTGCTTAGAAAGCCTAGCGCTGCGGTATCGAGTCTGCTTGGGATTCGCCCGATCCATCAGGCGATTGGCCATCGCTTTCCAGATCCCTTTGCCGCCGGAGAGAGCTTGGCTCACAGGGCAAGCAACACCCTCTCTTTCCAGGATGACTTATCGATTCCCCCGTTCTCAACTCCCGCGACTCAGGAAAGCGACGGGGAGTGAATGGACCGATCGACTTGTCTAGCATCTCTGTGCCCTTGTGACCCCGTGAGATCGTTGGTCCGGATGCAAGATCGACGAATTCCCTTCTTTTGGCACATCTGGCAATTGCGTGAGTCAGTCGTTCAGAAGCCAATCCCTCCCTTACCGCAACATGGCGATGCAACACCGTGCCACGCGGGAATTGCAGACCCATTTTTTCGCGGCACGGCGGAGAATTGTCGCGAGTGACCTTCCGATGGAGGATTCCTGGCGGATCGAGTGAAGCGTTCTCCCCCACATGTTTCCCAAGGAAAAAAAAATGGGGGGGCGAACGCCCCCCCGTCATCGAAGTCTTATCACATGTCAGTCGTGGCTCATCAAGATGGCTGGGCAAGACGTCGTCTTCGACGAACCCAAGTGGCTGCAACAGCACCAATTCCCCACATCGCCATGCTGGTCGGCTCCGGCGTCGCCTGAATCGTTATCGACTTGGCATCATTACCAGAAATACCATCCAGATACCAAGTCCCATACACTTGGGTCGGCACAATCCCCAAAGAAGCATAGCTCAGGTTTGCATAGACCGCAGATCCGCTTAAGGGCGCATTGCTGACGTAGCCGTCGGGCAGG
>JBJSWM010001024.1:0-5975 GCA_046085865.1 Pirellulaceae bacterium | reverse complement strand
ACTTAGTTCCCGATGGCAGTCGACTTTTCCCGGTCGGCCGGTTGGATCGTTCTAGCAAAGGACTGCTGCTTCTGACCAACGACGGAGAGTTAGCTCAACAACTGACTCATCCCAAGTACGGCGTCCCAAAGACCTACTTTGTTGTCGTGCAGGGCCAACTGGATCCAGCGCAACTCCTTCGGCTAAGGAAAGGAATCTATCTCTCCGAGGGAGTGGCGAGAGTCGAGGGGGCGCGCATACGAGCGATCCGAAAAGGAACCACCGAACTGGAGATGACGCTGACCGAAGGGAAGAACCGCGAGATCCGCCGCGTTCTGGCTCGCGTCGGCAATAAGGTGCTGTTGCTCCGGCGCGTCGCGATTGGACCTTTGCGACTGGCCGACCTTCCCGAAGGAGCCCATCGCCCCTTGATCGCTTCGGAAGTGGCAGCGCTCTATGCCGCAGTCGAAAGGGCGCGACAGGAACGCAAGGAGGCGAAGAAAGGAATTCGAAAAGGGAGCGACGAGCCGGAGGCGAAGGAGGCATCCAGCGAGACAGCCGAGCCGACTCGCCCCCAAAGACCCCGGCCCAGCAAGCCTCAAGGTATCCCCGCTGGTCGCGGTGCCCCCAGACGCCAGGAGTCGCCAACACCCTCCCGAACCAAACGCCCTGCACCACCAGTGGAATCGGTCATCGAACCCGATGGGATACCACAACGTGTGGAGGTCTCCCCAATCGCCCCCCCCTCCAAAAGCAGCTCCTCCAAACGAGGCGCCATTCTTGGCTATCAGGAGGGTACCGAATCGACCCCGCGTCGGCCCCGCAGCAGTGAATCCAAACGCCCAGGTCGCTTCCCCGGTCGCCTGAAGGAACCCGCTTTGGAGACCGAGGGTCTCGACTTCGATGCCGCCGACCAATCACCCATCGGAACTCCCAAAAGGAGCGGTTCTAAGCTGACCGGGGGCAGCCGGACCGGGGGCAGCCGGACCGGGACCAAGCGGACTGGTAGCATACGGACTGGGAGCATGCGACCAGCCCAGGAAAGTCCCCAAGGGCGTGCTCCCCTAGGTGGCTCCCGTGGCAAGTCAGGGCAGCAGCCCGCTGGCGATCGCCCCAAAAGTGCTCGGCCTCTCCGGTCCAGATCCGCCAGCCGACCGGCGGCGGAGCCGGGGGAAGGGGAGCGGATGCCAAGCCGTGGGAAGGGGGCGCCTAGGCGCGTATCCAACGGGCGACCAACCTCGGGCACCGTAGGCAGCGGCGGCGGCAAACCCCAATTCGGCAAGAAACGCTCGATGGGACGTCCCAAGAGCAAACCTCCGGGGCGAACTGGACTGAAGGGGAAGCGAACTGGGCGTCCCGCACCCAAATGCCGGCCATGAGCCAACGAGTTCCTGAGGTGGCTCTTTTCAAGATTGGCACACTTGGAGCCAACTGAGGGCAAGCACCAACGAAAGTCGAGCCTCGCCGGATCCGGCATCTCCTAGCAGTGAAGCCCGTACGGCAGTTTTCGATAGGCTACCAGCCCTCGTGCACGTGCTCAGTCCGCCGCGGCGGACGCGGATCGTGCTAGTCATCGGAACCAGCCCTGATGGCTGCGCCATCCTTCGACGACGAACGACCGGACGTTTGACGACCAATCGCGTCAACGAACAGGATGCTGCTGAGATCGATTAGGATAACGATGATTGCTGGGCTGAGAACAAGCACCAAGCTCAGACCGGAGAAGCGCCAGAACCAAAGGATGCAACGGAGCGGCGGTGGCGAGCTTTTCGCGAGATCCTTTTCAGCTCCCGCCGCCCAATGATTCCCGTCGATAGGCTGATTGCCGCCGATTGCGGGCGAACCACTTTCGATCGCGACGCAACTTTTTCAAGAGGAATCCATGACGGATTGCCAGCCCAAACAGCATGCACGGTGCACGATTGTCGAACATCGTCTAGTGGGGCATCAGACTTTCCTGCTGAAGGTGGAAGCAGGAACTCTTGCCGACCGCTTCCTTCCTGGGCAGTTCGTCATGGTCCGCCTAGCCGATGCGCAGGATCCACTGCTAGGACGCGCCCTGGCCATCTACGATCGCCGACGCTCCACAGCGGACCAACCAGGAACCCTATCGGTCGTCTACTCGGTCAAAGGGAAGTTCACTCAGGCACTAGCGCGACTCCTGCCAGGTCAGATCGTCCAGTTGTGGGGACCACTGGGAAACGCATTTGCTACGGACCCCGTCGAGACACTGTACTTGGCGGCCGGAGGAGTCGGGCACACGCCGATGTTGTCGCTGATGCGGCAATCGCTGGGGCTGGATCGCTACGGTGACTCATCGACGCCAGCCCCTTGGGCCACCCGAGTCGTCTTCTGCTACGGGGCTCGCAGCGCCAGCGGTTTCTCATGCCTGGAGGATTTCTCTGCCCTCCCCGTCGACCTGCGTTTGGCAACCGAGGATGGAACCAAGGGCATGCGGGGCCGAGTCACCGAGGCGCTGACCGCAGCGATTCAGGAGTATGGAACGGAGCGATCTCGGGTCGCCTGCTGCGGGCCCGAACCGATGATGGAAGCGGTCGCGCACTTGGCAGCGCAACACGCCATGCGTTGTCAGGTTTCCTTAGAGACACCGATGGCTTGCGGAATCGGGATCTGCTTTACCTGTGTCGCTAAGGTCGGCACCCCATCGGATTGGGACTATCGCCGGACTTGCATCGAAGGACCTGTCTTCGACGCAGACCAGGTTGTCTGGTAATCCAACCAACAAAAACAGCCGCTGTCAGGCAGCGGCTGTTTCTTCGATCTGCATCAAGATCGATGGCCGATCGCCATCAACGAATCAGAGATGGGGGAGCTGAAAAGCCCGAGCCGTTTTGTGGGGTCGCCATGCTGGAGGGTGCCCCCCCTTCGCTCAAGCCAGGTCGGCCCGTGCTGCCGGGTCGATAACCAGCTCCTGCACTCCCCATGCTGGGTGCTCCAAGGCCGTCGGTTGCCGAGGATGAAATCGACTGGCGCACCGGAGCACTAGGAGCGACTGGTGGAGCCATTGGGGAAGAAAGGGTCGAAGGGCTGAACGGCATCGGCATGGTTCCTGCCGAACCACCGGAAGCCGGTGGTGCCCAGGATGCAGGAGCCGCTGGGGGCATCGATGCGCCGGGGGTGGACATACCAGGCATAGCGCCCATCGGTGCCGCTGGCAATCCATAGGGACTCATCCCTCCCATCGCTCCGGGCATCGAAGCGGGCATCGCTCCGGGCATCCCAGGGGAATTCGAAACCGGGGCTCCAAATCCAGATGGCATCGCGCCCGCTGGGGGCATGCTGCGAGCTGGCTGGTAGGGAGAACTGAGCGCAGCGGCCGGGTTGGTCGGCGCTGGGTTGGTCGGCGCTGGGCCGGAAGCTGGCGCGTAGCCAACCGGAGAATAGCCGCCAGTGGAATAGCCCTGAGGGAAGTTGGGCATCGTGGGAGCTGCAGAAGCGCCCGGCATTGCCGAGAGTCCGCCAGGACCTACTGCCTGCGGTGTGCCCGCGCCAGGCATCCCCGGCGCTGCAACACTGCTTCCAGGGAGTGATGGAGATCGAGCCATAGAGGCCTGGGTTCCGTAGGGACCAGTTGGATAGCCAGCAGCATAGCCATTGGCTGCAGCCGCCGAACCGACTGGATTTGCCGATGCGGCGTTGTAGCCAGCCGGCGCGGTGCTGCCAGCAGGTACCGTCGCGTTGTACATCGCTTGCTGGTTCGCACCATTGGGGGCGCTGGCTACCTGCTGCGGTGAATACTTCGACGCGGGACTGGCTGGGTAGGTGGTGGTCGGCCCCTTGCCCGCCAACGTTTCTTCCGATGGCTTCTTCCCGAAGCTGAATAAATCCTTACCCGGCATCTGCCAGGACGTCTTGCATCCCACACCGCTGGAGAGAATCAGCCCCAGGCAGGCGAGGAAGCCCATGTGCTTGACGCGATACTTCATTCGTACAAATCCCTTCGTGTTGCGGAGATAGTTGGAGACGCCTTGGGCGAGACGGATGACTTGGAGCAAGTGTTGGAAATAAGCAGGTCGCAACCCCATGGCACGATCCCTTCCAGACCGGCTGGCTGGAAACGAGGCGGATGCTAGAAACGCAAAGGAAACCATGTCAAGGCCGATTCCTTCAGAACCTCCGGTTTCCCCCTTGCCATCTGCGGCACAACGAGCCGAACGCAAAAAGAATCGACCTGGAGCGGTGGCAAAGCTATCATCGAATGAGCCACTCTGCGTTGCCGCAGCTCAAGAGGATCCAGCATGAGAACCGAAGCCAACCAGGCGACCGAGCACCCCGCGTTATCGCGTCGCGCGCTGTGGAGCCAACTGGGGCAGGGATTCGGTAGCTTGGCCCTCGCCTCCCTGCTGCAGCGCGATCATCCGCTGCTGAGTGCCCCCGCCGAACCTGCTCTTCATCCCTCCCCAAGAACTCCCGATTTCCCCCCCCGCGCCAAACGAGTGATTCAGCTCTTCATGGCGGGAGCGGCCAGCCATCTGGATCTCTTTGACTTCAAACCGGAATTGGTGCGCCGACACGGACAGCCAAGTGACTTTGGCGAGCCAGTGGAGGCATTCCAAAATGGGCTGGGCCCCTGGCTGAAACCGATCTGGAACTTCCGCCCCTACGGCCGCTCAGGAAAACTGCTCAGCGATGCCGTCGCTCCGCTGGGCCGCGTCGTCGACCAGATGGCTTTTGTCCACAACATGGTAGGCAAGACCGGCGTCCATTCGCAGGGAACACTGCTTCAAGCCACCGGTTTCCAACTGCCCGGCTTCCCAGGCATGGGATCATGGATCAGCTACGGCCTGGGATCGCTCAACGACAACCTGCCGACTTTTGTCGTACTACCCGACCACCGAGGCTTCGCTTCCAACGGCGTCAAAAATTGGGACGCCGCCTTCCTTCCAGGTCAGCACAGCGGGACGATCATCTACCCTGGTCGGTCGACACCGATCGCTGACCTCTTTCCACACCCGGCCGCCGACTATATTTCGAAGGAGTCCGAGTCAGCGACCCTTTCCACCCTCTCCCGCTTGAACCAGCTTCATGCACAAAAGCGGCCGGAGGACAGTCGCCTGGAAGGACGGATCGAAAGCTACGAACTGGCCGCTCGCATGCAACTGGCAGCGCCCGAAGCGCTTCGCTTCCAAGACGAACCAGCACATATTCTTCGCCTCTACGGGCTCGATCAACCCACCCGGTCCTGGCCTGCGGAAATCAATGTTCCCGAGGAAATTCATCATTTCGCCACCAAGTGCCTTGCCGCTCGGAGGCTCCTGGAACGAGGCGTTCGATTCGTTCAGATCTGGAGTGGTAACGACAATGGGTTCCCGAGAAGGAACTGGGATTCCCATGAAGATGTCCAGCGCGACCACTTTCCTTTGGCATTGGGAATGGCCACCGCCACTGCCGCCTTGATCGAGGACTTGAGGCAACGCGGCATGCTGGAAGACACCTTGATCCTGTGGACCACCGAATTTGGTCGAATGCCCTCCAGCCAAGGTGGCACCGGTCGCGATCACAATCCGTTCGTCTTCACCAACTGGTTGTGCGGTGGCGGTATTCGCGGCGGAATCACCGTGGGAGAAAGCGACCCGTTCGGCTACAAGCCGTTGGATCGCGATCACCCTACCCAGGTCTACGATATCCATGCGACGATCCTCAAGCTGCTAGGGATCGACCATACCCGGCTGACCGTCCGCAACAACGGCATCGACCGCCGCTTGACCGATGTCCACGGCCACGCCATCGATGCACTGATCGCCTGATACGCTTCTCTCTACCCACCATCGTTCCAACCTTCCATCGACCGATCGACTGGTGG
Organism: Pirellulaceae bacterium; assembly: GCA_046085865.1. GTDB lineage: Bacteria > Planctomycetota > Planctomycetia > Pirellulales > Pirellulaceae > JBEISR01. Next base: position 172 of record JBJSWM010001024.1, on the reverse strand, counting down.
GACTCTGGCTGCTTTCAGCGTCTCTTCACCCCTGCCGTCAGCCCAGGAAAATACCGTCCCCGGAGGAGGATTCCCATGGGACGCTTGGAATGGAACTCACCCTCCACTTGGCAGGCAACGCTTGCATTGGACCTCATCCTCCCCTTGGGAGAGTCGCGAGGAACGAGCGGGG
>JBJSWM010001023.1:0-5772 GCA_046085865.1 Pirellulaceae bacterium | reverse complement strand
CCTCGACGCGCAGATGGTTGACCAGAAGCGACTCGCATTCTCGCTCATTCCTGTGACAACATGCGTTTCAACTGCAGCCGCATCGTCTTTGCTGCCGACCGGTCGACGATCGTCGCCAGCCGCGATGTCCAAGGCCGACCTCGCACGTCGCATTCGAGATGATACACAAAGACATGAATCACTGGTTCTATATACCAGCGCCGCCGCCCACCTCGACTATGTCTCCAACTGTAAGTTACGTGGGATTGCTCTGCGTTCGCTAGACCCATTGAGCCACGCATCGTTGCTCGTTCTATTCGAGCGTCTTCGATACTTTCAGCCGGTATCTTCTGATCCCAACAAGGCCAAGGAACTTTTTTGTCTTGCCGAATCGATATCCCTTCTCTTGTGATCGAGATAACCATCTGATTTTCTTCGTGCGCGTGGACCGAATAATACCAAGCCAGCAGCAGGAAGATAACGCCTGCAATCATCGCGAGAATCAGGAAAGTGAAAAACGATTTAGGAAGCAGGTAAATGGCGATCCCCGCCAGCGCCAAGATCACGGCGATCACAGCAACGCACATGATCTTGTAGATGGTCATTCCTTGAATCGGATCCATCGGGAATTTCATCTCAAACCTTGGCTCGGGATTCGATTCTCGATGACTGTCGACCGGCACGAGCAGCGGCGGCTCCTCCGGTTTGCTTTTCTCCAGCTCCTCCGATATCTCATCCAAAAAGTCCTCGGTCATCGGAACGGATGGAAAATCCTCCATCGCCTCGTTGGCTGGCGCGCTTAACAAAAACACCTCGCCACAACGACACCTCAATTTCTTTCCGACAAGCTTTTTGTCGACGGAGTACTCGGCACCACACTTCGGACAGCCCGCTGGAATCTTCATTGGCCTACTTCCCCCAATCCCTCATTCGCTAAGCGTTCCGCCGTACGGTCAAGGTGTGAATCCGACACACTTCTCTATGGCTCGTTTTCGAAAACCATTACTCGGTTGCTATCGCACTCACTTCATCGACTTTCGCTAGATGCATTCGATCAAGTTCCATCAAGTGTATTTTGCCATGCGTAGGCCGAAACAAAGCCGTCGAAGAGGTAGTTTTTCAACTGCTTTTCGTGCGATGCCAACACGGATGGATCGTGTCCTCTCGGAATCTGAATTGGATGTCGCTGTTCCCTAAACAAGTCTCGGCTTCACACTCAAAAACGGCCAAGCGATCGATCGCGCGACGATACGCTTTGGCTGGTGGCTTATGCATCGGATCCCTCTCTGCGGTTCATGAAGCCATTGCCGGCGCTAGCACGCATTCGCCGTATCGCGTTCGTGCCGAATCGCTCGATCTTGTCATTCGGGAAGACTTCGAATACCCGCAAGAAAGCGAGTGCTCCGAGTGGTCCGCTCTAGACGATTCTACGCCGTAAAAAGCCAGCGGCTAGCGCCGGGCCGCCAAGGTGATTGGATGGCGTCGACTCGCGAACTTTGCCCTGTTTCGTACGACGAACTAGAAGTCCGTCCGACTCTCTGCTGCTAAAACAAACTGGCGGGGTCGGTCTGCAGCAGCTTTCGGAGGGCGATCAAACCGCTAATCAAACACATCAACAGCGTCAGTCCAAACACCAGCGCCATCCGACCAGCCGTCATCCGCATCACCAGACCAGTCGACTCCCCAAGTATCGCAAAGGCACCCAGCGTCGCCAGCAACCCTGGCAGAAATCCAAAAAGCGTCAGATAGAGCGCCTGCTTCAAAATCAAACCAAAAAAATACTGGTTTCGATACCCCATCGCCTTCAGCGTCGCAAACTCAGCCATGTGGTCGTTGATCTCCGTGAACAAAATCTGATAACAGATAATCACCCCCACCACCAACCCCATCAGCGTTCCAATCGTAAAAATGATCCCGATCGGTGTCGCAGTCGCCCAGAAGTGAATCTCCCGCGCGATGATCTGACTTCGCGATAACACATCCAACCGATTTCCGGTCAACGATTGCAGCGTCCGCCTCACCTTCCCGACGTCCGCTCCCTCAGCCAACTGCACCAGTCCTAGATCAACCAACTGCAGCGGATCTCCACCAGGATTGCGCGACGGAAAGTAATATGCCATCGCGCGATCGGAAAACATCAGTGTCCCGTCATGCACAAAGTCGGTGCCGATCGAAACTTGGTCGATGATTCGCAACTGCTTCCCTGACAGCTCCACCTCCTGCTGCCGAAGCGATTGCACATCGCCGCGCGCAAATCCATAGCTGGGCTTGGTTCGCCGATCCAACAGCGCCGTCCTGCCATCCGACAACATCGCCAGCAACGGCTGCCACTGCGGTGGCTCCACCACCCCAGGCTCCAACGGGATCCCCACCGCTCGAATCGATCGCGATTTATTCCCCACCACGCGCAGCTGAGTGATACTCCGTTCGATGTAGACCGGCACAATCCGCTGCACCCCCTCAACCGCCCGAGCACGATCCAGCCACAGTCGGTCAAACCGCTGCTCGCTGGGCAGGTTGTAGCGCGCGGGGCTGACTAGAAAGAAGTCGGCCTTCAGCAGCCTTGCCAACTGGACGGTGTTGTCGAAAAGGGCATTGCGAAAGCCGATTTGCATGAACATCAGGAAGACGGCAAAGCCAATGCCTGCACTAGCCAGCAGCAGCTTGCCTCCCCGACCCACTAGGTTCCGCCATGCCAGCGGTGTTCGCCCTTCCCATCGCAACAGCAATGCAACCCACCTCTCGAATGCGTCGTAGGCTATCTCTCTCAAACGTCTCGGACCATCTTCCACTCGATCCAGCTCGACCCGGTCCTGTCCTCAAAGCTTGGACCAATCCCGCCACTTAAAACAGTTCGGCAGGTTCCGCCTTGGCCAATTTGCGAATCGCCCCCAGACCGCTCAGCGTGCACATCGCCACCGACAACAACAACACCCCGGCCAGCCGCCATCCATTCATCTCGATAGGAATCCCGGTCAGCGCCACCGTCAGGCGATACAGCAATTCGGCCAGCAGCGCCGCAGGCACAAACCCCAACAAGGCTAGATACCATGCCTGCTGCATCACCATCCATGCGATGTCGCGCTGACGGTACCCCATCGCCTTCATCGTGGCGAACTCCTTGATGCGATTGGCGACATCCTGAGCCAGCACCAAGTAGACCAAGGCGGCTCCGACGCAGAAGGCGAGCGCCACTCCCATCTGAAAAATCGAACCGATCGGAGTCCCCGTCAACCAGTGTCGATGCTCCAGCCGAATCGCCTCGGGCAGCGTTCGCACCACCACCGATTCGGCCAAGTCCGGGGCTCGCTGCTCTAGCAGTTGCGTGAGGCTGCGAGCTGCCTGATCGCGGTTGGTCCCGGGTTTCAATCGCACCAGCCCCAAGCTGCACCGCTGCCGGGTGTCGTAGGGAGCCCGCATCCCGAATCCCACTTCATTGATCAGCACCGCGCCATTGGTGGCAAGCCCCGTACCGATCAGAAAGTGACCGACGATCTGCACCTCCCGCCCATTCAGCTCGGCAGTTAGCTCCAGATCATCATCACCAAAACATTTTCCATTTCGTGGTCCGTAGTCGGATCGCGTGGCGCGGTCGATCAAGATCCGATGGGGAGTCGAGAGAGCTGGCAACAGGCGATCTAGCTGCGGCTCGTCAAACAGATTGCGCCCTGGCGGCATCGCCATCGCCCCGATCGCTCGATACCTTCCATCCGAAGGGCTCTGCCATCGCTGCAGCATGATCCAAAACGGCTCCACGCGTTCGACAACTTCACTGGCGGCTGAAAGATCAAGCACCGAGCGGGGGAAGGATCGAGGTTCGTACAGATGGAGGTACTCGCGAGCCTGGATCACCAGATCGCAGTCCAGTCGGCCATAGACGATGCTGGCCGTTCGTTCGACCGCGCCGCGAAATCCCAGTTGCACGAAGACCAACAGGAGCGCAAAGGCGACCCCCAGCAGCGACACGATGGCTCGCGTCGGATGGGTCAGCCAGTAGAGGATCGGCACCCAGTGCTTCATCGTCGCCTCGCATCGAAGGATGACGAGTCGTGCGATGGAGCCCCCTCGGCCCGCTTGCGGGGAGAGGGGCAGCGGTGAGGGGATGGTCTGTTGGCGCTGAACGCCACTGGATGCGAACGCCAAGCTTGCCCGTCCAACCAAGCTGTCGAAGGAAACCGTAGACCGTAGTTGCTCAGCATGAGATGACTCGATTGCATTTCGATGCAGGTTTCCGACCCACCGATGTCACTGGACTCCATCGCTGACGCAAGGCTCATGTCATGGGGTGGTGGTGATTTCAACATCGACCTGCAACTGCACCAGTTCCGCCGCTACGGCGGCATCGGCCGGTTCGAGTCGGATGCGGACGGGAACGGCGCGGTAGTCGGTGCGCGCCAGTGGATTGGGATCTCGCATCATGGGAGAACCAACCAATCGATCGATCCGTTCGATTTTTCCTGCCAGCGGTTTGGAAAGAGCGGCGGAACGGATGGAAGCGGTTTGTCCGATGCGCAAGCGTGCGCGGTCCGATTCATGCACCTCGGCGACGCAAACCATTTGCGATAGATCGGCGATCTCCATCAGCGGCATTTGCCCCACCAACTCCCCAGGCTCGCTTCCCACCCACAGCACCTCCCCGCTGCTGGGCGACTTGACCCGCAATCGCTCCAACTGCTCTTCCAGCGACTTGACCTGCGCTTCCAAAGAACGGATCGGCACCAAGGAATCAGCAAGCTGAAGATTTTTCTGTGCGTTCGCTGAGCGCTGCGTCGCTAGCTTGACCGCCAGTTCGGCCGCCGCAATCGCTTGATCGGCTTCGGCCACCGAGCTGTTCCACCGAAGTTCCTCCTGTAGCAGCTGGGCCTTCTGTTGTTCCAACTGCAACGTCCCAACCAGCGGCTTGGTCAAAGGATCTTCCACCAGTTGCTGCAGTCGATCGACCTGCTGCCTTAGCGATTCGATCGTCTGCGAACCTTGATCGACCAAAGCTCGCTGGTCCTTCGCGAACTGCACCTTGGCTGTGGCTGCCTCTTGATCGGCCTGAGCCGTGGCGAGGACCATTTCCAGTTCGGTTCCCTTGGCAACCCGCTGCTCCATCGCCTCCTGCAAGCGGCGATGGGCAATCTCCAGCTCGGCCTGCTTTCCTGTGAAGCTGGCCAGCTGAACCAGTTCCTGTCCCGGGAAGATTTGCATGCCAGCTTTCACCAAAATCGCTTCGACACGGTCTCCTGGCGCTGCCCCGATGCGGACGACTCCCGAGGCAGGCATCAGCCGGCCTTGGGAGAAGACGCGATTGGCGATCGCCAGAGCCGCGGCTTGCTCGGATGCCGATCGATCGCTTTGCCCTTCGAAAAAGGTGCATCCGCTAAGCGGACCGAGAAGCGCAACCATCCACAGCCATCCCACGCGGACGGTGGCGGAACAGGTGCTTGCGGACTCGATAGACTGTTCCAACGCGACCCTCCTTAGCGCAGCTTTCACTCGCCAGCAACCGGCAGTGCCTCCCTTGGCACTTCTACCTGCCAGTCGCCGTCCGATTTCGGTTCCTGTGCTACTATCCGGGCAGCCCTGATTCTGCCCGATATCAGCTGGAAACAATCGACGAAATTTCCACAGTCGATAGAATCCCTGTATCTTCTATATTTGGCTCAGGCTACGCAATCACCCTAAGGCAAAGAAGTCGCGAGAAAGAAACGTCGGCATGGTGATGGGAGATATTCCAACGGGACCTAGTGCCCACCGCGCGACCAAGCCGCGAGCGGAGCTGGGGGAATCGTCGACGGTGACGATTCG
>JBJSWM010001022.1:0-2427 GCA_046085865.1 Pirellulaceae bacterium | reverse complement strand
TAGTTTCAGTTGGGGAGAAAGCACCAGCGCCAATTCCGGCTCCGGCACATTCCATGTCGCGTCAAAGCGAATGCGCAGCGGCTGTCCCGGCCCGCTGCATCGCCCTGGTGTTGCCTTCATGAAGAGTTCGGGGCGAGGCGACTGGTAGACGCGCCAGTAGCAGTCGGCCGCCGCTTCCGATTCCTCCATCCTCGCTTTCTGCGACCGTTTGTAAGTGACCCCAGCAGCCCACACCTCTTGGCGATCGATGGGAGGCAGCCACTGGACTTGGTGGATTGGGATTGCAGTAGAATCGATCTTCAGACCGCCGACTGCCGCGACCGGGTCGATTGCAGAAAGCAGGGACGAAAGATCGCTCAAGGATCGATCGCCAAGCAAGCGCACTTGGCCTTCTTCCACCAGCACCACCCGAGGCACTTGGTCCCAGACGATTTTTCCCAGTCGCATGATTCGCCTTTCCGATCTGTGTTCGTCTTGCATCGCAGGGGCCGCACGCACCAGCTTCCTATCGCCCTTCTTGCGATCCCATCCGCTTGCGAATCCCCATGCCAGATGGTAGCCGACAATACCGTCACAGAGCTATGGGGGGTGACTCTGGCCACTCGAGGAAGCTTGGCTTTTCAACCGGATCGGCGATCTCCGGAAGACTGCTTCCGAAGGTCACTCGGAAGCGCCCAGCACGATGGGAACGGTCATCTGACGTCCTTCGCGGATGATCGACACCTGCAACTGATCTCCAGCCTTTCGACTTTCAATCAGCGCCAGAAGGTCATCCACCTTGGTGATTCGCTGGCCGTCGATGCCGATGATCAGGTCGGCCGAGCTGGGATCGACCACTTCCTGTTCGAATAGGATTCCAGCCCTTCGCCCTGAACTTTTCTTCATCTGGAAGCCGCGGATCCCTGCCTGATCGGCCGGCCCACCAGGTGTCACCTTGACCACCAGCAGGCCGAGCGCCTCTTTCGTCTCGTAGATGCGTGTGATTCCGATCGTCGGACGAATCACTCGGCCGCTGGAGATCAGTTGGGGAACCACGCGCCGAATGGTGTTGGAAGGGATCGAGAAGCCGATTCCCGCGCTGTCCCCAGTGCTGGTGGCGATGGCGGTATTCATCCCGATCAATTCTCCCTGCGAATTCAAAAGAGGGCCGCCGGAGTTCCCTTGGTTAAGCGCCGCGTTGATTTGGATGATCGAGCGCATCGTGCGGTTGCTGCGGGATGGAAGCTGGCGATTGAGGCTGGAGATGATGCCGTCGCTTAACGTCCGTTCCAGTCCGAATGGATTGCCGATCGCCAGGATTCGCTGGCCCACGCGAAGCTGACTGGAATCCCCCAGAGGAATCGGATGCAGCAATTCGACCGGGGCGTTGATCTTCAGCACCGCAATATCGTTGTCTGGGTCCTGCCCCACCCGCTCGGCGGGATACGATTCCCCATGAGCCAGTGTCACCTGGATGTCACGAGCGTCTTCGATGACGTGGTAGTTGGTCAAGATATGCCCTTGATGGTCCAACACCGAACCACTTCCGCTTCCAGCCACTGCGGATAGCGTCAGAAAAGAGTCACGCGAAATCGACTTGGTGGCGATGTAGACGACCCCCGTGTTGCAGCGATCGTAGACTTCGATATTGATCCGCTCTTCCGGTGTCCACAAATCCTGGGGGGGTGTCGAATGAGCGATTCCGTAGGGATTTCCCTGGAAGCGATCCTGCGCGTTCGATTGAGATAACCAAGGGAGGGAGGAAAGAACCCAACCGATGGCGACCCCCAAACCAATCGCCGCTATCCAACGCACGGTACCGACCGCCATGTCGCACCTCTCGAACTTCCAGTTCTATCACGTCCCCTTGCTCCATCGACGCATGGGGGTTGCTGGAGGGAGACTATAGCAAGCGGCGCATTGGGGACCAATGCGAATTGATGGGAGCTGGAAGTCATGGTCGTGGGGAGCTTGCTGCGTCCAGCAGAGGGTTTCGATCGGCCAGCACCTAAGGCTCCGCGCCACGCCTCCCTTCGCGCCCCTGAGAGGTGTTCTCGCACGCGAATCGGGTGTCTGGTGGATTTCGGTACGGCTTCTCTTTGCCCTCCCCGATCGTTCCTCGCGACTCTCCAAAGGGAATGGTGAGATCCAATGCAAGCGTTGCCCCAAAGTGGAGGGTGAGATCGTTCGCGCGGCGTGCATCTGAGGACCTTGCCCCTATAACTCCATCCTGCCTACTCCGGTCGGCCGGACGGATACGCCCTGCGGAATCGCCGGATGGATGAGACTTTTCTGGTTCATGACTTTTTCATCCTTCTCGCAGCTTATTTCTCTTGGCTCACGCGAAGCCGCGAAGGCACGAAGCCAAGGAGAACCCATTCCAAGCGTCCCATGGGAATCCTCCTCCGTGGACGGTATTTTCCTGGGCTGACAGCAGGGGTGAAGAGA
>JBJSWM010001021.1:0-9314 GCA_046085865.1 Pirellulaceae bacterium | reverse complement strand
TGAAGCTGATTAGCGAATGTCTTAAACCAGATTCTGGTCCAAGAATCGAAACACCATCCAACGAGGATAGCCGCTGCCATGCAACGTCGACCAACTGCTGGACATGCAATTCCACTCCCTCGGCAAACCAGCGACGCATTTCTCGACAAGCAGCCGCCAGCCCAATCGCTTCCACAATGGGTGGAGTCCCTGCCTCAAATCGCGACGGGACTTCCCCTGCGGTGAAACCGTCGCGAAAGACTTCATCGATCATGCCTCCGCCACCCAGGAACGGCTGCATCCTTTGCAGCAACTCATGGCGGCCCCAAAGCACTCCGATCCCGGTCGGGCCCATCATTTTGTGGGCAGAAAAGACGACAAAGTCCGCTCCCCAATGACGGACGTCGATCGGATGATGTGCAACGGCCTGCGCAGCGTCCACCAAGACAGTCACCCCAAATTGCCTTGCCTTTTGGACCAGTTCCGAAATCGGATTGGCGACTCCAAGGACGTTGCTCAAAGCGCTGATGGCCAACATTTTCGGTCCCGTTGCAAGGATCGCCTCCAGTCGCTCTAAATCCAGGTGCCCGTCCTCTAGCACCGGCACCATGACGGTTCGGGCTCCGGTCCGCTGCGCCAACTGAAACCAAGGGACCAGATTTGCATGATGTTCCATCTCGGTCACCACCAGCGTATCGCCGGGGCCGACATGGGAATTCCCCCAACTGTGGGCCACCAAGTTGATCGCTCCCGTGCAGCCCGAGGTGAAAACGACCTCTTCATCGCGATCCGCATGAAGAAAGCTCCCCACCTCCATCCTTGCGTCTTCATAGGCAGCCGAAGACTCTTCACTCAAAAAGTGAATGCCTCGATGGACGTTGGCGTAGTACGCTCGATAGCACTGGTCCATCGCTTCCAGAACGACTTGCGGCTTGTGAGTCGTCGCCGCGTTGTCGAGGTAGGCAAGTGGCGACCCATTAGGGTGCAACCGCTGCAGCACCGGGAAGGCAACCCTGGCCCGCTCCGCATCCCACGCCGACGCAATCTGGCTTTTCATCCCTCGCCTTTTTCCTTCACCGAATCGACGGGCTGATGCACAGCGATCTGAGCGACCCGCCAGGGAAGGAGACAGCACTTTTGACGGTTGGGGGTTAGCCGCGGCCCAAAAAGCTGTAGCATCTCCTCAGCCGACATCTTCATCACATCAATGACGCTTTTCCCTTCGATCGCTTCGACCAACATCGAAGCGCTCGCTTGACTGATGCAGCACCCCGAGCCTTCGAACCACGCATCCTCGATCCTCTGATCGGCTCCAATTTTCAACTGGATCGTCACGCGATCACCGCAAAGCGGATTCTTCCCCTCTGCCTGGTGCGTCCTGTCCGGCAAGGAACCGGAATGGTAAGGATCTTCATAATGATCCAGAACATGTTCCTGATAGATTTCTTCTTCGGAATCCATGGCTAGAAAATCCCGAGTTGATCGCGTGCATCGTCGGTCATTCGGTCGGGAGACCATGGTGGATCCATCACCACTTTGATCTCCACCGACTTAACCCCTTCCATACTCTCCACCACTTGGCGGCTGTTCGCAACCAACTGGGGACCGGCTGGACACATGGGACTGGTCATTGTCATCTCGATGGCCACATCGCAGCCCTCGGGACCCTCGGTGATATGAACTTCGTAGATCAATCCGAGATCGACGATGTTGACGAACAGCTCCGGATCGATCACTTGCTTCAATTGCTCGCGAACCGACTCTTCCAGCACAGCCATGACTTCTCTACTCCTGTTCCCCCAAAAACCGCTCCCTGTCCTTCTCTGACCCCAGGAATCAACCCGAGAATCGGGCATTTGCAAGATCCGACAACAACCGATCGAGTTCCCGGTGCGATGGAAACTGCAGGCCAGATTCACGCATCGGAGAGTTGAACCATCAACCAACCATCTTCTTCCTGCACCAAGTGGCAAGGAATCGACTCCGTCGCCGGCATGGTAGGGCCACCATCTCGAACGTCAAATCTCGCTCCATGTCGGGGGCAAACCAAGCAAAAGCCGTCGAGTTCGCCATCCCCCAGTGGGCCACCATCATGCGTGCAGACGTCATCGACGCAATGGACCACCCCATCGGCATCTCGGACAATCACCACAAACCGACCATCCAATTCCAGGGTGACTTTCCCCTTCGATGGTAGCTGATCCGCCCTTACCGCTTTGATCCAACTTCCCTGCATCAGAACCCTTTCGGTCATTCGTAGTTGCGGACGCGCGTCGCGATGGCTGCACCCAGTGCCTCGCGCACCGAGGGGATCGTAATGCGATCGAAAATCTGCTGGAAGAATCCAGAGACGATCATACGAACTGCCTCAATGCGAGTGAAGCCGCGCGACTGGGCATAAAAAATCAGCGATTCATCGACATTGCCTGAAGTGCTCCCGTGAGTGCACCTCACATCATCCGCTTTGATCTGCAATCCCGGAATGGAGTCGGCACGAGACTGATCGCTGAGCAGGAGATTGTCGTTCCGCTGATAGCCGTCCGTCTTGATCGCACCCGGATCGACCTGAATCATCCCTCGCCAAACCGTTCGACTTCGATCCTGCAAAGCCGCCTTGTAGAGGAAATCGCTTTTGCAATGCGGCGCCGCATGCTGCTGCAGGGTGTTGAAGGTCATCTGCTGACGACCCTGCGTGAAGAGAACTCCGTTCACTTGGCTGTTGGCCCCTGGTTCCGCCAGAAGCACCTGCTGCGCCACCTGGGAAAAACGACTCCCCAACCCAGCCGTGGTCCATTGCAACGATGCATCGCGGTGCAATTTGGCCCGCTGGTGAGCGAAATGCCACGAGGCAGAATTCCAGTCCTGCAACTGGACAAACCGCAACACAGCTCCCGCCCCTAACACCAGCTCCACGCCGCCGCAATGAAGCGCTTCCGAATCCCCCTCATCCCCACTCGATTCCGTCAGCACCGTCGCCTCAGCCCCAGGCTCCAACACAATCAACGTATGGCTGTCGTCTCGACCACCCGACCGAAGCAGACTTCCGATATGGAAGACCGGTTCAATCGCCAAACCTCGAGGTACCAGCAAGGCTGTTCCATCGGTCCAGGAAGCTGCATGCAAAGCCGCGAAGCGGTCCGCATGGCCATCGATCAGGGAATGAAGATAGGTTCGCCAAGGGCTGGAATCTTCGTCCAGAAGTCGACGGAGGCTTCCAAAAAGCACCCCCTTGGACAACCAGGATGGATCCAGCACCTCTTCCACAGTCTGTCCATCGACCAGAGTCTGGGTCCCTGCAAGGGGCACACCGCTACGAAGCCGCCAAGTAGGGATGCATGCCTCCGACACCCCCGCCTGGAGAAACTTCTCCCACCGAAACGCCCTCAAATCGCTCCGCATCCAGTCTTCGTCGCTACGGGAAGGCCAATCCATCCCTTCGAAGCGAAGCATCGCATCGCGCTTCAGCTCAGCAAGCCACTGGGGGGCGTTTCCCCAGGTCTGCGAAACGCGTCGGGTCAATTCCACCACGGCATCGGCATGACTCATGATCAACCCACCGAACCTTCCATCTGCAACTGAATCAGCCGATTCATCTCGACCGCATACTCCATCGGCAATTCCTTCACCAGCGGCTCGATGAAACCGTTGACGATCATCGTGCTCGCTTCGGATTCCGACAACCCACGGCTCATCAGATAAAACAGCTGCTCTTCGCCGATCCTCGAGACGCTGGCTTCATGACCGACGCTAGACCTATCTTGCAAGATCTCGATGTACGGGTACGTGTCGCTCTGGCTCTTCGGGTCAAGAATCAAGGCGTCGCAAACGACGTTGCACTTCGCGTCCGCGGCATCTTTTTCGACTCGGACCAAGCCCCGGTAACTACTGCGCCCACCATTCTTGGAGATCGATTTGCTGATGATTTGGCCCGTGGTATTGGGAGCCGCATGAACCAATTTGGCTCCCGCATCCTGATGCTGCCCGGCGCTAGCGAACGCAATCGAAAGAATCTCCCCCCTCGCTCCAGGCTCCATCATGTAGACGGCAGGATATTTCATCGTCAGCTTGCTTCCCAAATTCCCGTCCACCCACTCCATGGTGGCATCCGCATAAGCCATCGCTCGCTTGGTCACTAGGTTGTAGATGTTGTTTGCCCAATTCTGGATCGTCGTGTAGCGGCAACGACTGCCTCGCTTGCAAATCACCTCGACAACCGCCGAGTGAAGACTCTCCGATGAATACATCGGCGCCGTGCAGCCTTCGACGTAATGAACCGATGCCCCCTCGTCAACCAAAATCAACGTCCGCTCAAACTGCCCCATGTTCTCTGCGTTGATCCGGAAATAAGCCTGCAGGGGAAAGTCGATTTTCACCCCCTTGGGCACATAAATGAAACTGCCTCCCGACCACACCGCGGAATTGAGTGCAGCAAACTTGTTATCCGTAGGAGGAATCACCGTCCCGAAATACTCACGGAGCAATTGCGAATGCTCGCGAACCGCCGTGTCGGTGTCGGTGAAGATCACTCCCTGCTGCGACAGTTCTTCCTTCAGCGAACCGTAGACCACTTCACTCTCAAACTGCGCTTTGACTCCCGCCAAAAACTTCCGCTCCGCCTCGGGAATCCCCAGCTTGTCAAAAGTATCCTTGATCTCCTGCGGCACCTCTTCCCAAGTCTTGCCCTGCTTGTCGGTCGGCTTGAGATAATAATAAATGTCCTGAAAATCGATATCGATGGCCCCACCCCAGGTTGGCATCGGCTTGGACTGGAAAATCTCCAGCGACTTCAATCGGAAGTCCCGCATCCAGGAAGGCTCATTCTTCATCTCCGAAATCTGAGCAACGATTTCCGCGTCAATCCCTTTGCGGGCTTTGAACACCGCCTTCGATTCGGTACGAAAATCGTACTTGTTAATCTCCCCAACCACATCGTCCACGGGGCTTTCTGTCGACATATTCAATTCCTTATTCAAATCCGCTGATCCATTCGGGATCTACCCATGAAGGGAATCGCGGGAAAGCGTGTCATATGCCTTGTTCTCTTGTTCCGGCCGCCATGTTAGCTTGCCCAGGTTTCGTCCAAACGAAATCGCGTGGCTGCCGATCGACTAGGACGCCACGATCGTGGCGTCTTCTTTACCGGCCATCGCCTGATTATCTGCAGCAGCGTCGGGATAAGCCTTTCGAATCCGCTCATAACCGCGGTCATGCAATTCTCTTGCCAGCTCCGGTCCGCCCGATTCCACAATCCGCCCCCCAAGCATCACGTGAGTCACATCCGGGGGATTGTGTTCCAGAAGTTTGTCATGGTGAGTGATAATCAGCAGCCCCATCTTCTCGCGTCCAATTTCAGCGATACTGGCGCTCGCCAAGCGCACCGCATCCGCATCCAGACCACTATCGGTCTCATCGAGAATGGCAAACTTGGGGGAAAGCATCGCCATCGTCAGGATCTCGGCTCGCTTCGTCTCACCTCCGGAAAATCCATCGTTGACGTACCGCCTAGCGAAATCCAAGTCCATCTTCAACTGCCCCATCTTTTCCTTCAGCTCTTTCCGGAACTCCCGCATCGGGATCAGTTCTTCCCCCTCCTTCCGGTCGGGCCTCCGAACGTTGGTCGCTGCATGCCTAAGGAAGTCGGCCATTTTGACACCGGGAATCGCAGAGGGGCGCTGGAAGGCCATAAAAATTCCCGACCTCGCGCGTTCGTCCACTTCCATAGCCAGCACGTCGCGTTCATCCAGCCGGATCGATCCCTTGGTCACTTCGTAGTGAGGATGCCCCATAATCGCCAAGCCCAAGGTGCTCTTGCCAGAACCGTTTGGCCCCATGAGCGCATGCGTTTCACCGAAACGAATCAGTAAATTCACTCCCTTTAAAATCTCACGACCGCCTACTGCGACGTGCAGGTCGCGAATCTCCAGTTGATGACTCATCACCCTTCTTCCTCTCTCCTCGGAAACCGATCCTGTTGTTCATCGTAGAGCCAGGGGAAGCACACCACCGACTCGTCTCTGCTATCCTCCGCTACCAATCCTACGGTGGGCTCCCACCGGCGTCCGACTGAGCAGATTCGCCACTGGGAACCACTTGGCGGAATTGGCAGCAACCGTGCCCATCCAAGCGGCACTGCGAAAGCTCTATCGCCACCCCGAGCGCCTCAGAGAACACTTCTGCCTCCAGTTCGCAAAGTGTCCTATCGCCATCTTCAGAAGCTAAATCAGGATAAGGACAGGCATGGACCTCCAGAACCGGCAAGGCTTGTTGATCCCCAACCGACGCTGGAATCTTACGCTCCCGAAGTAGATGCACCAACGCATCCAATTTCGCCTTGAAAGATCCTTTGGGAATCTGTTCGCTAATCGACTTACCCATCCGCTCCGAAACGCGATGCAAAAACTTCGATCGCGCCTCAATATCATCCATTGCCATGAATTCCGACCACATCGCCAGCGCCAAGTCGACGTAGGTGGACCCTACCTCGCGCCAGCCAAGAGGCGTCAGAAAGTGGCGGAAGGTAGGCCTCCCACGCCCAACCGACTGCTTCCGTCGCTCCAAAAACTTCAGGTCGACCAAGCGGTCGACACGGTGGCGAACCGCTGTGGCGGTCACCTCCAATCTGGCCATCAAGTCGGGAACCGTCAGGCCAGGCTCCCGCCTTAGGATTTCCAGCACAATTTGGTCAACTGGGCGCAGCGAAGTTGTTTCCGCTACCCCACCTTCCAATTTTACCACTTCATCGCTAGCTTTTTCTTCGGTCATCGTCAGCTCTCCCCACCGAGGACCAAAAACGTCCCTTCAATGTAGGAAGTTGACTCAATTTCGACAAGTGGCGCTGCGGAAATTAAAGGGGATCGTCGGGAAGCATTTCGATCCCTAGCCCCTGTTTGTCGGGAAAAACGACGCGGCCAAATTCGACCTGCACCCCTTTGGCGATATCTTCGGCCAGTAGCACGGCACCGTCCAGATCGGCGAAATCGAGCAGCCCCAAGAGTTGTGCGGCAGCGGAAATCCCGACCGACGACTCGGTCATGCATCCGACCATCACCTTCAAACCAAGCTCCTTGGCACGCCGGGCCATCCGGAGACCGGGAGTCAGGCCGCCACACTTGACCAGTTTGATGTTGATCGCATGAAACCGGTCGGCACAGCGATCCACATCCGACTCCTCTTCGCAACTCTCGTCGGCCATCAAGGGCAAAGGAGAATCATCCTTGATTGGAACAAGGCAGCCGGAAAGATCAGGAGCCACCGGCTGCTCCACCAACTCCACACCCAATGGCACCAATCGGTCGATGGTCTCTCGCACCTGATCAGGTTTCCAGCCGCAGTTGGCGTCGACGCGAAAGGGCCGATCGGTCTCACGCCGCAGCAACGCCAGGACTTCTTGATCCGACGGGGTGCCCACCTTCACCTTGTAGATCGGCCAGCCCGGCATCTGCCGCAATTTTTCCACCATCACTTCCGGAGTATCGATGCCGATGGTGTAGCAGGACACGGGCCCACGACACGAATCGATCCCCATGGCTTTCCAGGTCGGTTGGCCACAACGCTGCCCCCAAAGATCCCAGAGGGCGCAGTCGATCGCTGACTGAGCGAAGCGATAATGCTTCAGTCGATCATCCAGCCGCTGCCACCACTCTGCCGGATGCTCCAGCCTCCCCAACACCAGATCCTCGATCACCGTCCCCAAAGCCTTCTCCATCCCCTCGACGGTCGCGTCGTAATAGGGATTCACGGTGGCTTCCCCACGCCCCACCAACCCATCCTCTTCCAGTTCGACGATCCAGGTTCTCTGAACCCGCACGGTGCCCCGAGAAATCGTGAATGGGTGCCTTAGCGGCAAATCGAATACGCGCGTTGTTACCTGCATCGCCAAACTCCCGACAGATAATGCGACTCGACTGCGTCCAGCAGACGATCCGGGCCATCTCGAAGCACATCCACTACGGGCAGTTGAAAGTCGTCTTCCACCTGACGGGCAATGTCTCTAGCCGCATCGGGGGAAACCTTACTTCCATTCATCGCTACGGCAATCGTCGAACAAGGCTGATAAATCGACCCCATCAGCTCGAACAACTCGGCGATCTTCTTCAAAGGCGGCAACGTCACCGCTTCCAACCCACCCACCGCCGTACGGCCTGCTTCGAAGCAGAAGATCAGTGCATGAGGCAAGCATCCGTGGAGCAACCCCAAGGTCACTCCGGAGTACGATGGATGCACCAGCGAGCCCTGTCCTTCCACAACGACGATGTCGTGATGTTGATGATCGATCACCAGTCGCTCGGCCGCCCCGTTCACAAAATCGGCCACGATGCTGTCTAGGGGCAAACCAGACCCAGCCACCATGATGCCCGTCTGACCGGTTGCAACAAACTGCGCATCGCGCCCACGACGCACCAACCCGCGAGCAACCTCCAGGCTGACGACCATTTTGCCTAGGCTGCAGTCCTGCCCTACCGTATGCAACCGGTAGCAGTCGCCGCGCAAATCCCGTCTTCTGGCGATATCGCGAAAGTCATTCTTGCGGATGTCGATCAGCCGAGTTCCCTTTGCCTTGGCGGCATGCACCAGGTCGGGATCATCGCAGAGGAAGTCATGGAGTCCACTCAGCAGATCCATACCGCGATCGATCGCCTTCAACAACACCGGCTTCCATTCGGCTGGGACCTTACCACCAGGAGGCGCGATCCCAATGACCAGCATATTGGCCTCGGGAACCGAATCGAGAGAGTCGACGAACTGGAACCCTGCACCACTACCCAAATACGGTTCTACCGGCTTGCCTACCAGCGATGGATCGTAGACCCCGACGCATTCATCGGGGCAGTACCGAAGCAATCCTGCAGCGGTCTTGGCGGTTCGAGGGTTGGAGTAGCCTGCCGTCAGCAACAACATCTTTCGCATGCCCACACCTTCTTCCTGCTATACCCTTCCCACGCCATCTCTCATTCATTTCGCATTCCCGGCGACTCCGGACAGCATCTCATTTTAGCGATCGACACCGGCAGCCATCGCAACGGCGAAATCACTGCAGTGGGAAATACTGATCAAAACGCGTGCGATCCCCAGTCGCTCTGCCACCGACCTAGCCTCCCCATGAAGCTGCACCGAAGGCTTCCCCAAGGCGTCTCTAACCACTTCGATATCGGTCCAGGAAACTCCCTGTGACCAGCCGGTCCCCAGGATCTTCATGACAGCCTCTTTGGCGGCCCAGCGGCCGGCGAAATGCTCTGTGCAGAGCTTTCGGGCGCTGCAGTATTCAATTTCGCGTTCGGTATAAACCCTGTGCAGAAACTGTTCGCCATGTTCCAGTATCATTCGCCCGATTCGCG
>JBJSWM010001020.1:0-6862 GCA_046085865.1 Pirellulaceae bacterium | reverse complement strand
GACGCGCTTGGGATTTGGTGATCGCTGAAAGGGCTAAACGCACGAAGCAGAAACGGAAGCTGAATTCCATGGCGATACGGACAAATCCCAGATAGCCAAGATTTTTAGCTCTCATGACTTCGTGCAATTCGCTTCTCGGCTCGCGCGAAGCCACGAAGGCACGAAGCGATGGAAAGCCCCGTCCCGTTTGCGATTCCCGCTAGGGGATCCAGTCGACTTTTTCTGTAGGCAGTAACCATTCGTTGCCAATCGAATCGACAAGTCGAATCGTGGATGGACCTGGGCGTCAGGTGCTGACGAACGATCTGCCTCTTATCGTCCTTCGCGTCTTGTCGTCTTCGCGTCAGACCAACTGTTTCAAGTCTTCGGGGTTTCAAGGCTTAGAACAAGGTATCTGGAATGGGCGAACTTTGCCGATGCATGAGGGAAGAGCGATAGCGGTTGGGCACGAGTCGGAGTTCTGGCTTTTGGGCTTCGGCGATCCGGCCAGAGTGGGAACCTGAGAGGAGCTAAGGTTCAGGCGAAGATCTCGCGCACGACGCGGCCGTGGACATCGGTCAGTCGAAAGTCGCGTCCGGCATAGCGATAGGTCAGCTTGGTGTGGTCGATCCCTAGGAGGCCCAGGAGGGTGGCGTGCAGGTCGTGAAGGTGGACCTTGTTCTCCACGGCATAAAAACCATACTCATCGGTCGCGCCATAATGGAATCCTGGTTTGACCCCGCCTCCAGCCATCCAGACGGTGAAGCCCTCCGGGTTGTGGTCTCGTCCATCGGTGCCCTGGGCGGTTGGAGTCCGGCCAAATTCGCCGCTCCATAAGACCAATGTCTCCTCCAGCAGGCCGCGCTGCTTGAGGTCGTCGAGCAAACCGGCGATGGGGCGATCGACTTCGCGGGCATTCTTCTCATGCCCCTTCTTCAAATCGCCATGCTGGTCCCACTGGACGAAGGCGTCGCTGTGGCTGACCTGAACAAACCGGACGCCTCGTTCCAGTAGTCTTCTGGCCAGTAGGCATTGGCGGCCGAAGTTGGCAGTGACGGGATCGTCCAGACCATAGAGTTGCTGTGTGGCTAATGATTCGCTGGCGAGGTCCTGCGCTTCAGGCATTTCCCCCTGCATCCGGAAGGCCAGTTCCATCGCCGCGATACGGCCTTCGAGCGCTGCATCCTGGCCCTGCGCTGCCAGATGCTCCTGGTTGCGCTGCTGGATCCAATCGAGCTGCCATCGCTGGAGAGTTCGGTCGCGAGGCACCGCAGGTTCGATGAATCGGATTTTCGCTTGGTCGGAAGGGGTGGAGGCGTTGCCGACTGGAACCCCCTGAAACCTCGCGGGGAGGAAGGCGGAGCCCCAGTTATTGACCCCTCCGTGAGCCAGCGTCGGGCAGATGGTGACAAAGCCGGGCAGGTCCTGGTTCTCGGTTCCCAGTCCATACTGCACCCAGGCTCCCATGCTGGGACGGACGAACGCATCGCTGCCGGTGTGGAGTTTCAGCAAGGCGCCGCCGTGAGCCGCATTGGTGCCGTGCAGCGAATGGATCATGCAGAGGCTATCGACGTGTCGAGCCACCTCCGGAAAGAGCTGACTGACCCAAGTTCCCGACTGGCCGTACTGGGAAAACTTCCAGGGGCTTCGAAGCAGCGTCGAGGTCGGTGCGAACTGAACCCGTGGCTTATCGAATGGGAGTTCCTTCCCATGGTCTCGTTCCAGCAGCGGCTTGTAGTCGAAGGTATCGACCTGGGATGGCCCCCCCTTCATAAAAAGGAACAGGACGCGTTTGGCTTTCGGAATGAATCCCTCCAGCGCAAACCGCTCGGGCGCCGCTTGACCCAGCCCCTGCGATTGGCTCAGCAGCACACTGGCGGCTAGCGACCCGAAACCGATGGCGGATTGGCGAAGCATGGCGCGACGATCGATCGCCATGGGTCGCTCCAGAGTTATCTTCGCCATCGATTCGCCTTCCGATTTCATCGGGAAACTCTAGGGCAGAAAGAGAAACTCATTGCTGGCCAGCAGGCCCTGGCACAATAGACTCCACGCCCCCAGGGGATCCATCCCCCGCTGGGACGCTTCTTCCAGCATCCGGCAGGCCATCGCTGTTTCCTCCGCAGTGGCTTCCCTTTGCAATGCGATCCGAACGGCCAGTGCAAACCGCCCAGCGTCGGTGCCATCCAGAGCAAGGATTCGCTGAGCCATCCCCTGGGAAGAATCGATCGCCAGAGCGCTATTCATCAGGCAGAGTGCCTGGGTGGGGACGTTGGTGGTATCGCGATGGCCAAGCACCACAGCAGCATCGCTGTAATCAAACAGCTGGAACAGATCGTAGAGGTGATTGCGGACGACGGGCAGATAGATCGATCGGCAGGGATGGTTGTAATCGGTTTTGTCGATCGATGTGTGATCGAAAAAGAACTCGCGGTTCTTCACATGCAGGTAGGAATTTTTCACCCCCACATCCAATCGATCCCCTGCCTGCAGCAGGCAGTCGCGGATCGCCTCGGCTTCCATGCGTCGCTTGGGGAAGCGCGTCAGCCAGCGGTTCTCTGGATCGGCCTGCAGATCGGCAAGAGTCGCACTACTGCTTTGACGGTAGGTGGCCGAAAGGACAATCTGGCGATGCACTTTTTTCCAGGACCATCCGTCCCGCTGAAAGTTCCTAGCCATCCAGTCGAGCAGCTGGGGGTGAGTCGGGGATTCCCCCAACTCGCCAAAGTTGTCGACGCTGCGGACCAGTCCCTGTCCAAAATGCCACCGCCAGATCCGATTGACGATCACGCGGCTGGTCAGAGGATGTTCCGGATGGGTCAGCCAAGCGACCAGTGCGGCCCGGCCGCTCTGGTGAGCCGCGATCTGGGGAGCCGGCAGAGGCACAGGAGCTAGGAAGCCGCGAGCGACTTTCTTGCCCAGGGCCAAATGGCTGCCGCGGATATGGATCGGGACATCATCGATCTTGCCTTCCGATACCGCCATGGCGGTGGAAACTTCCGGCGCTTTCTTCTCCAGCTCCTTCAGCTCATCCCGAAGCTTCTGCAGCATCTGCCGATCTGCCTCGGGCAGCATCGGTTCGGGATCTTCCGGAACCGGCATGTTGGTGGCGAGCGATTGTTTCCAGCGGTCGATGGCTTCCTGTCGCGCCATCGCGATGCGGTCGCGGTGGCTAGCCAGTTCCTGTTGGTGGTTGTCTCGCCGAGCGACGTCGTCGGGGGTTGGGATTTCCGCTTCATTCCACTTGGCGATCTTCGTGAAGTGCTCCATCGTGCGGGTGCTCTTGAAGATTCCCGCTAGGCGATAGTAATCCTCCGTCGACCAAGGATCGAACTTGTGGTCATGGCATCGAGCGCAGCCCAGGGTCAGCCCCAGCACCGCCTTGCCTACCGTATCGATCTGCTCGTCGACAATATCCATCTCCATCTTCCGTTCATCGACCTCGGCCAGCACCTTGGGGCCCAGCACCAGCATTCCGGTGGCGATCTTTCGGCGATAGGGATCACTGGGGTCGGGAGGCAGAAGGTCCCCTGCGAGTTGTTCGGCGAGGAATTGGTCGTAGGGCATGTCGGCATTCCGCGCCGCGACGACGTAATTTCGGTAGCGCCACGCGTTGCCATGCGCGATGTTTTCATCGAGTCCGTTGGAGTCGGAGTAGCGAACGACGTCCAACCAGTGGCGACCCCATCGCTGACCATAGCTGGGGCTGGCCAGCAGGCGGTCCACAACGCGTTCCAGCGCGTCGGGGGCATGATCGGCGAGAAACCGTTCGGATTCCTCCAGCGTCGGAAGCAGTCCCGTTAGGTCGATCGTCACACGGCGAAGCCATGCCGATCGATCGGCAGGAGCTGCCGGTAAATGATTTTCAGGCCAGCGATCGGCAATGAAGCGATCGACGGGTTCCTGTGACCAGTCGTCCGCCGCATCGGGCAGCAGGGGCAAATCGATCGGCTGCAACGACCACAGATCGCTGGCGGGACGATCGGCCAGGTTGGTGCTGGAATCCCCCGTGGGGTCGGTGCTGGGAGCGGTGACGGGAAGAGCGGCTCCACTGGCCAGCCACTGCTGGATGCTTCGTTTCTGAGAGTGTGTCAGAGGTTGATGGGGAGGCGGAGGCATCTGAAGGTCGGGGGATTCGCCCGAGACGGCAAGCCACAGGAGGCTTTCCTGAGGTTTGCCCGGGACAAAAACCGGTCCGCTTCGACTTCCGATGGCCAGCCCTTCGGCCTGATCCAGTCGCAGATCTCCCTCCGGCTCCTCCCCACCATGGCACGATGCACATCGCTCCAGCAGCAACGGGCGGACCTGTTTCTCAAATAGCTCCAACGAATCCTCCGCGCACGACGGAGGGGAGAACGCCGCAAAAAGAAGCGTCGTCCAAAGAGCGATTGGCCAGCGGAGCCAGGGCAGGGGAGGTAGGTGGAATCGCATACCTTGATTGTCGCAAATCGACCGGCAGAACTCAAATGTTTTCGTTGCAAACCGGCGAATGAGCCTGGGGTGAAGTCCGCCAGGCACAGGGAATCGATAGCGAACGGAATATCCAAATCTTCGGTGGGGTGCCGAATCAGCTCACTTTGGTCAGTTTGGTGATTCGGCCCGAGGCGACCCATTCGGCAACGAAAATATTCCCTTCCCGATCGAAACAGGCATCGTGAGGATGGACGAATTTCCCGTCAATCCATTTTTTCTCATCGTTTCGGATTTCGCGGTCGCCGGAGATCCGCTGGACGTCTTCTCCCAGGCGTGCGACGACCCGGTTGTCGCGATCGAGGATCGAAAGGCGCGCCTTGAGTTCAGGCACCAGCATGAAGTCTCCTTGGATGTCGATATTCGCTGGCAGTCCGAAGTCGGTCAGCGTGTCGATGTAGGTTCCATCCATTTGGAATCGCTGAAGCGTGTCGTGGGCGCGATCGGTGACGACAATCACCGGTTGGTCGGCTTTGCGGCGATCGATCCAAAGTCCATGCGGCGTATTGAAAGTGCCCTGGCCGGCACCCTCTCCACCAAAGCAACTGACCCAGTTCCCATTTTTGTCGTAGCGGTGGATCAGGAAGGCTCCATAACCATCGGCCAGAAGAAAGCCACCATCATCGAGGAATGCGAAGTTGGTCGGCATGAAACGATCGCGACCCCAGACCTTCTTTGGGTGCGCGTACTCCTCTTCGTTGTATCGCTCACTGCCGCGCGGGGCTCGTTGTTCCCAAATCGTCTCACCTTCCAAAGTCAGCTTGGCGATCGTTTTGACTTGCTGGTAGGCGGCGACGTAGAGGAACTCCTCGTTCCCCTCCTGACGCACTTCAATCCCATGACCTCCTCCCTGGAATCGCGATCCAAAAGAACGAATCAGTTTCCCTTCCGGATCGAAGACGAAAATCGACGGATGCTCTTTCTGATTCTCTCTGCCCTCATGGATCACGTAGAGATTGTTTTGGGAGTCGACCGCGACGTTGTGAGTGGTCTGCCAAGTGAAAGGGGAGGGAAGCTGGGGCCAGTGATGATCGACTCGGTAACGGTGGTCCCCTTCGCCAATGATCAACTCCGACTGGCTGGCCGATGCACGCGGCAGATGGATGGCGGGCGCGGCAACCCCCAGAGCAGCCACGGCGGCGGAGGTCTTGAGGAACCGGCGGCGGGAATCGTTCGTGCGGCGCTTCATGGGTCGAACTCCTAGCATCGGTGCGAGAACCGCGAGGCTACGACCGAACAGCCGTCCAACCACCTGCAGATTCCACTGCGTCGTATTCTCGCAGAGCCATCCAGGGGGTGCAACCAAGGAGCTTTCTAACCCTCTCTGGTCCACTCGGTTTCCCAGCCTAAGAAAAGCTCCATCCGACAACTCTTTGGGGCAGTGGGGCGACGAAGGAGCCAGAAAAACCGGAACGCGCAGATTGGATTCTCACGGAGGCACAGCGCCACGGAGAGTGTGGCCCGTTAGATTTCTCTAGCATCGTGGTGACGATTGTGAAATGAAGGGCTGGGATCCAAGCAGTCCGCAGGACCCACGTGACTTGCGGGTTGTTTTGTGGTTGCGATCCAGCGTCTGCGGATTCCGGGGGAGGTGACCAAAGAGCCTCCCGTCGCCTTCTGGAAATCGGCTCCCATCGGCCCTTGATTACCCCACCAGGGAGCCTACTATTTTTCGGGAACTTGCAGGTCGAGCGATCGTCGAAGTTTCTAGGGCGTTGCAACGCGGCGGTGCGTCTGCAATCACGCGGAAGTTTGGGTTGTCTCTTGGGTCTCCAGGCCAAGTTAAGGAGTGCGGGATGGTTGCTGCAAGACGATGGCTGTCGATGGGATTGGCTTTGTTGCTGGTAGCGGCGGTGGCGGGAGATAGCATGGGAGGTTGGCCGCGATCCAGGACCGTGATTCGTTCGCGCACGGTGGGTGCGCCTGCGTACGTGCGGCCGGTTCCAGTGGTCCGCACCTACCCCGCGTACGTGGTGGCACCGCGCGTCTACTCGGTGGGATACCCGGTCTATCCTGCCTATCCGACCTGGGGCTGGGTGGGGCCGGCTCCCATTTACAATCGGCCGATCGGCGTGGTCCCCGGATTCGGTTGGGGTGCCTATGGTGTGGGTGGATTTCCTCCACTGGGAGCCTATGGCGCGGGGGGGGGATTCTATCGCAGTGGAGTCTCGATCGGGATCGGCTTTTAAGCAACGCGACATTGGCCAGCCGTCTTCAGACCACTCGACCCACGTTTGGGTCGGGTGGTCTAGAGCCACTTGGAAGAGGCGATGCTGCGATGGAGTCGCGGTTGATCCCATGCGGAACGGCGGAAGCCATCCGATTCTTTTTTTGCGCGGCTCAGCTAAGGGCTCACGCGACTCCGCCACTCGTCATCGCCTGCCTGCCTGGACGGCGGAAGCCGACGGGAGCT
>JBJSWM010001019.1:0-3990 GCA_046085865.1 Pirellulaceae bacterium | reverse complement strand
CCCATGGACCCGCGGAGCGTTCCGCGACCCATTGGTTCACTGGAGCTGGCGGGAAGTGGGTTGGGATAGGGTGCTGTGTGACCGGGGATCAGTCCTTCCTCCGTTCCCAGAGGATTCACGTGTGGGTAGATCACCGGCGAGGCGGCGGGGCCCCAGAGACCGTTGCCTTCTGACAGTGAGGCGTCGCCATGGATGTTCAGCACATCGGCCAGGCACCAGCTCATGCGGGAAGATTCCACTTGATTGATGATCTGCGTATCTTCCGGTCCTCGAACGATGCGTGGCGTCATCACCACAAGCAGTTCTGTACGCCGTTCCGACTCGGTGTCGTAGCGGAAAAGAGCACCCAGGATCGGGATGTCAGATAGCCAGGGGACTCGACGGGAGATCGAGGCTCTCTCTTTGGTGATCAGACCTGCAAACACGACGGTCTGGCCATCTTGGGCGGTGACCTTGGTCAGAGCGTTGGTGGTGTTGATGACAGGGGAGCGAATGACTTCGCCGTTAGGACCGAATCCGACCGGAATTCCAGTTGTTTCGTCGCCGACGCTCGAACGCTCGACGTAGACATCCATGTGGATCAATCCGTCCTGGTTCGTCCTTGGACGGACTCGCATAAGGAGTCCGACATCGACGTCATTGGTGGCGATTGTCTGACCAGTGACACCATTCCCAGCGGTGACTCCGGTGATACGAGGCACTCTCTGGCCTACTTGAACGAAGGCTTCAAGGTTGTCGAGCGTCATCACTTGGGGTCGAGACAGAATCTGAAGCCGCTGAGCGTCTTGAAGCGCACGAATCAGGATGCTGACCGACTCGCTGGCAGCCGAAAGCACCAAACCGCCGTAGCCGAGGGTTGAATTGGAGCGTCCCAGTCCGAACCCAGAGAGCCCTTGAGCTGCCAAGTTCTCTGGTTTTCCTGCGGTGATTCCATTATCCAACGTGTCGGTGACATTGAAGCCGGGGGTCCCCAGCGTTCCACCGCTGGCCGTACCGCGATCAAACAGCAGACTATCCTGAAGGCCCAGTTCAGATCCCCATTCGAAGGTGTCGTCCAGCGTCACTTCGGCAAGGAGGATTTGGACGTGGATCATAGGAGGCTGGCGATCCAGCCGTTCGATGACCTCGCGGATCACGTTGGCGTAGCGAGGGCTGGCGCTGATGATCAGGCTGTTCGTGGTCGCCTCCGCCTGCACCAACACTTCCCGATCGATCAACTCCGCTCGCGGGATCAGAACGAAGTTGTTCTGTTGGCTTGCCTGCTGAAGAATCTGCCGCTGCTGCTGGATAAAACCGTTGATGGCATTTGCGACCTGGGTGGCATCGCTGTTTCGTAGCCATACGACTTCGGTCAGCCGATTGCGGACCCCATCTTCGTCCAGACGCAGCAGCAACGCTTCGATCACCTCCAGATCCCCTTCGGATCCAGAGACGATGATGCTATTGGTTCTGGTATCCACCGTGATACGCACCGGAACGATCGCCCCTTCGGAGGCTCCCGTGAGAACCCCGAGGTTCACAGTATTGTTCTGCCCCGCAGCCCCACCTGCGCCCAGGTTGCCTGCCGTGGTTGCAGCGATGCCGAAGAGCTGCTGGATGGTGCTGGCCAATGAGGTTGCATCGCCATTGCGGATCTCGAAGACCTTGACCTGAGCCGATGCGTTGGAAGATCGATCCAGCTGTTCGATAAGAGCAGCGATCAGCGGCATGCTGCCACTGGGAGCGCGGACGACCAAAGAGTTGATACCGGGATTGGAGGTGATGGTGACACCTTGCAGAATCCCGGAATTGATCATGGTCCCTGACTCGGCTGCCAGAATGGCCAATCGTCCGGTGGGTGCCGAGCCGCTGGAGTTATTGGTTGCAGCATTGCCACCCGCTGCATTTCCGCCTTGCGCGTTGCCGGTGGCTGCGGCCTGTCCGGTAATGGCTGACTGGAGAATCGGCGCTATCTCATCGGAGAGAGCATTCTGAAGCTCGAAGACGCGAATCTCCGACTGCGCCTCAGCCCCTTCGACGTCAATCTGCTCAATCAACCTAGCAACCTCGATCAGATCGCGTGGACTGGCTTCGATGATCAGGCTGTTGGTTCGGTTGTCGGCAACGACGCGGACGCGTGTTCCAAGTCCGGTCCGATCGGTCTCACCGCTCCCGGGCTTTTCGACGAAAAAGCTTCTTACCGTCTGCTCCGCATCCGCAGCAGCCGCATGAACCAGTCGGAAAACCTGCAAACGGCTGCTTGGATCCAGAGGCTTGTCCAATTTCTTTAGGAGTTCGATAACCGAGGCAACCGCTTCCTTGCGTCCGATCAGCAGCAGCGAATTGGGTTGATTGAGCGCCGTGATGCTGACCTGCCCCTGACGAGGTGCCAAGACTTGGTCGTAGAGTTCGCGGATGATGGTAGACAGTGCTTGGCTGTTGACATGCTCCAAAGGATAGACTTCTACCTCTGGCTGCGTCTCCTCGCTCTGCTTCTTGATTCGCTCGATCACCTCCAGCACCCGCTGCACATCTCGCTTGGCACCTTTGACGATCACCAATCCAAGTTCGCCGACGAATTCGATCTGCACATCTCCGAAAAGCCCGCTGTCGGCGCCGATTTCTTCGAGACTGCCGACGGCCGTGCTGGTCGGATCCTGACCGGGGGCGACTTGAGGCTGGCCAAAGGTGGTCGCGTCGGTCGTCTGTGGATCCATCGGCTCCAGGTTTGGATCCTGCAAGTTGGGGTTGATGGGCGGCTGGTAGGAAGCCTGGATCACTCGCAAAGCCTTCTCGACTTTGTTGGGATCGGCATGCCCAAGCGGCACCACCTGAGTGGGACTGTTGGAATCGGTCGCTCCGTTGTCGATGGCGCTGACCACCAACAACCAACCATGGATCGTGCTAGGGGTGCCTTTTAAGGTCACATCCGAATTGCGATAGTCAATCTGAAGCAGGTTCTGATACCCCCGTTCGGTCCGCAATCGCATCCGGCGTACGTTCCCCTGATCCATTTGTTCGGAAATCACTTGCGAACCAAGTAATTCGAGCAGTTTCTGTTCGAGTCCCTGCGCCGAGAGGTTGCGCAGCTGGTAGCTTCGCTCTTGAAGCCCTTCCGAATCTCCAATTCCTCCCGTTCTGGCAATTTCTTCGGAAAGAGCTTTCAGGCGATGCTGCACATCGGCCTGAATTGTGGGCGTCCCGAAAACCATCACGGCGGAATTGCCCGGCTGCGCGAAAATTCGGACGCGGGGATCGGCGGCATAGGCCAACTGCAACCTCGCTGCAACTGCGCCTGCCATCTCATTGGGAACCCCATAGTTCTGTAGCTGTGGGAGCTCTTCTCCAAAAGTGCGCTGCATCAGCGTTGCTTGGCCGATGGAAGCGGCGGGAGTGTGGCCCACGCCGGGTACCCCGCCGGCCTGCTGGACTGGGCTTTGAGAGAAAAGGGGCTGAGCGATCGAAAGAAGGCTGAGGGCTCCACCAAAAGCCAGCCTCTTGCGGCAAAACCTGGGCATTTCGCAGTCCTTTGCGTTTTGTATCTGTCGGCGGTCTAGCCCAAGCGGGCAGACCCCGAGCATCCGAACGATTTCGGGCCTCAATCCTTTCTTTCGACACAATGCGCAAAGTCGCTTGAATCGATTCCACCGACTCAATCGGAAAATCTTACCTAACCAACCCCCCCGGCTGGACCAACGTCGCAAAAACCACCCCCCAAAAGAACATCATTACCATCCAATCGGTGCCATCCACCTTTTTCAACATCCAATCGGTGCCATCCACCTTTTTCAATGACCATCCAATCGGTGCCACCCACCTTTTTCAATTGCCAATAACCCCCGAAAGAAGTACCTTCGCATCCCGAATCGGTGCCACCCACCAATCTTGACTTTTGACAGCTATTCGTTGCGCAACGAGAGAAGCGTCCAATTACGCATCACGAATCGGTACAGCCCAATCGGTGCCAACCATCCCGAATCGGTGCCACCCACCAATCTCGACTTTTGACAG
>JBJSWM010001018.1:0-6739 GCA_046085865.1 Pirellulaceae bacterium | reverse complement strand
AGACGAAGCGACCCGATCGCTCGACGATCGAACAAGTGATGGTGCAGATCGACTACGACGGGAAGGTTTCGTTCCCGAAGATACGGTAGGAATTGCCGAGTGCCCGAAACCTCAAGATCAACCTTTGGTTGCACTTGGGCTTGGAAGTTCAGGAAGCCACCCAGCGCCTGACGCGGCACCACGCCCCCACCCATCGCACTATCGCTGCTCGCTGTGAACGCGGTCTTTTGGCAATCCGAGTCGATTGTGACTGCTTTCTTCGGCACCGTGACAAACGCGATGCCCTCTTGGACCATCCCAATTTTCCGGGACCCTACCGTTGCATTCGATCCCTCTACTATGACTCAGATCAAAACTCTTCGACAACCGATTTCAACCGTTCGATCAACTCGCGCCTCTCCAAAGCGGCGGTCGCATTGTCCTTCCTGATCCCTCGAACCAGCATCGCGATAGGCCCCAGAAAGAACACGATGAAGGAGAGGATGGTACAAGCGATCCACCCTGACCGGAATTCCCAAGAATTGAATTGATGCCCCACAGCGGGAGCCATCAACACGCATCCGATGAGAAATGATCCAAGAATCAGGAGCAGCACCGGATTGTAGTAGGGTTTCCAGTGCCGATTATCTGGTAGCAAGCAAACCAGAAGTGCTGGATCATTGAAGACAAACTTACGGTGGTGAGTCTGGTTTTTACCGACCAGGATTTCATCATCGATCAATCCCAACGCCAGCCGATCTCCTCGTTGAAAAAGCTGCTCTTTCGATCGATACAGAAAGAACACCATCTCCCGGCTATCCAATTGAACGACAGCGACATAGCAGTCTTCGATCGATTGGAGATGGACTTGTTCGAGCGAATCGCCAGTGTTCGGGAGAATCTCCCTTGGTACTGCCACACGCACCCCGATTTGATAAATACCTACGTCATCGATCCGCAAATTGCACCCTGATGCGATGACCGAGCCGTTGTACCTTCGAAAGATGGCATGACCTCGCGGGTGCTTCCCACAGAGGATCGACTCTTCCTGGATTTCATCTGGATCGGGACTCCAAAACGAAATCATGCAACCCATCCCCCGTAAGGAATCCGTTGGCTTCATCTCAATTTTGCTGACAGACGAATCCAGCATTTGGTGGCAGCCACTTTTCGGTCCGTCAGGAATTATTCTTGGGATCGATGGGATTCACCGCAACTGCAGCCTATGCACGGAACCGGTCGTCAAGTTCCAAAGAACGATCTCTTATCGCTTCTTCGCGACTTCGCGCCTTCGCGTGAGACCGACCGATTGTCCCAGCACGACATGCTGTTTCCGGCAGGTACAGCAGACAGGATCGCTGATGGCATCTCGGCGGATCGCTCTTCGCCCAATCTTAGCCAGGAAGGCGCCAGAGCAGACCCGTTGCCATCAAGCGCCGCAGCTCTGGGTCTGAAGACTCTGCCACAATCCGATTAGCTCCTGTCCGTAGTCCAGCTGCCCCAGTTGCCGATCGCGTTCGATACTCCATTTGCTACGGAGCAACTGGCATAGGTCCGGCTCCAGCAATCGATCGATCTCCAGGGACCGGCCCTGCTGGGCAGCACGTCGCAGATCTCGAAGCACTTCGCGCCAGGTCTTTCGCCGCGATGCAGCGCATTGAGCCAGGGTGTATCCTGCACTGGCCAGTCGCCATGTCCACTCCCAATGGTCGCTCTCCAGCAGCCCGCCATCGTTTAGGTCTTCTTTGGTGGCTTCTTTGGCTTCTGGTGGTGGGGAGGTCATCACGCTGCCATCCCCCTGAAGGCTCGACAGCCCCGTGGGTTCCTGTCCCTCGTTTGCTGCCGACGTCTTTGACTTCGCCGGGGCGGCAGGGGCCGTCACCGAAGTCTGTGGCATTCCATCGAGGCTCCGCAAACGCATCGCCACGGAGCCGGGCCAACGGATCCCGGTGGGCAGGAGTTCCTTTCCTGCGGCGACCTCCTTCCCCAAAGCAGAAAGTCCCAGCAGGGGACGATGTTTCTGCAGCTCCGTCTGCTCCAGCACCCCTGCCGAAAGCAGCGACTCCAGTAGACCATTGGCCTCTGCCTGCTTCCACACCTTCAGCAGCCCAAAACCTTCCAGCTTGGAAAGCCTCAGCCTTTGGATCTTGGCGTTCTCTGATCCCGTGAGAAATTGCGCCACCAGGGTTTTCCCCAGTCGTCCGTGCAGTCGGCCTACCGCTTGAAGGATTTTGCGGACCGATCGAGCGATCGCGGCTTCCTGCTGCGATGCGGTCGCATCGGGTGCGGTGGCGATGGCGACCTCTGCCACATCCAATTTTTTGCGTGCTGAGGAGGGGCCTGGATCGATGGTGAACCATCCACTTTGATTCAGGCATCGGTCACACGATCCGCATGGCCTGGCTTCAGGATCGCCAAAGTATCGAAGGACCGCCATCTGGCGGCAGAGCTTTCCTTGCGCGTAGGCGATCGTTTGATCCAACTTGTCGTAGTCGGCGGCTTTGCGTGCATCCAGTGTCTGGAAGTCGATCTTCAGTTGATCGAAAGGGACATCGCGTCTTCGAAAATGGATCGCTCTACCACGAAATGGCGGGACATACTCGATCGCTTCCAGTTGCGCAAGCGACCGCAACACCTCCTGCAACGGATCCCGATCGATCTCGGTTCGGTTGGCCAAAGCGCCCAGAGAAAAATAGACCGATTCGTAGCGGCGATCCCCCACGATTTGCTCGAGCGCCCGCAGCACTTTGCGACGCCGATGGCTGGTTCTCGGCAAGAGTTCCACCAGCGTGGGAAGGTCGCTGGAGATCCGCACCATCGCTTGCCCGGCTCCCGAATCCAACCGCTCGATCACCCCCGACCGTGAGATCCACTGCAGCGCCGTCCCGATCGACTCGGCCGTCATCTCGATCTGCAGTGCGTCCCGCATCTCCTGGAGGGTCATTTCGATGGGATCCGCCTCCAGTCCCTGGATGTACTCATAGACTCGCTGCACCATCTCGCGCGGTGGATAGGCATTCTCGATGAAGAACTCCTGGATGTATCGATCCTGCCCTGAAAAGAGCAGCACACACTGCGACGCTAGGCCATCGCGGCCAGCGCGACCTGCCTCCTGATAGTAGGCCTCCAAACTTCCTGGCAGGTTGTAATGGACGACGAACCGCAGATCGGACTTATCGATCCCCATGCCAAAGGCATTGGTGGCGACGATGGCGGGATATTCCCCTCGCATGAAGCGATCCTGCACGAACCTCCGCTGCTCGGGAGCCAGCCCCGCATGGTAGGCAGCCACCGGCAGCTTGACTTCCTGCCCAAGCCGCTCCACCAACTCCTCACACCGTTTGCGCGTCGCCGCATAGATGATCCCTGCCCCCGGTCCGCTCTTGAGAAACTCGATCAACTGCCGATCTTTCTCGCGGTCGGAGTGGCAAGGGATGACGCCGAAGTGAAGATTCTTTCTGGCAAAACCGGTGATGAACTGCTGGGGCTGCTGTAGGCCAAGCAGCTGGACGATATCCTGTCGCACTCGCGGGGTAGCTGTCGCGGTCAGCGCCACGGTCTGCACGCCTCCCAGCCATTGCCGAAAGGCACCGATGCGGGAGTAATCGGGTCGAAAATCATGCCCCCACTCGCTGATGCAGTGCGCCTCATCGATCGCCAGCAACTGGATCGGGGTGGCGCGAAGCGCTTCCAAAAACCTGGGATTCCTCAGCCTTTCGGGCGCCACATAGACCAGCGAGTACTTTCCCTGTGCCACCTCCTGCAGCCGCTCCGACTGCTCCCCCATCGTCAGCGTGCTGTTGATCAAGGTCGCCGAAATCGACCGTCGCTGCAACGCATCGACCTGATCCTTCATCAGGGCGATCAAAGGGGAAACCACCACAGTGAGGCCGGGCCGCACGACGGCAGGCAACTGGTAGCAGAGACTTTTCCCACCCCCGGTGGGCATGACGCAAAGACAGTCATGCCCTTCGAGGATATGGTCGATCACTTCGGCTTGGCCGGGACGGAACTGACTGAGCCCGAATCGCGGTAGCGCCTCGGTCGCATTCCAATGAGATCCCATGGCATGCGACTCCTTCCTGGCCAACTCCAACTTTTCTCTGGAACCAAGTTGCCGGGCGTCGAACCTTTGCATCCACTTCTTGAAGGTTCAATCCAGCGGACTGTTCTTCGCCATCCGTCCAGGTTCGCGACCGGTCGATCAGTAGCTGACCTTCGTCAGATTCGGGCAAGCCGCCTTCAACTGCTCAACCGCCTTCTTCGAGACGACGGTGTTATCCAAACGTAGCTCACGGAGCTGGTTGAGCCCCACCAGCCCTTGGAGCGCTTCGTCGGTGACCCCGGTCTTGCCCAGATGAAGAAACTCTAGCCCCTTCATCTTGGAGATATGCTCGATCGATCCATCGGTGACATCGTAGATATCATCCAGATTCAATCGCTTCAGAGGCAGATCGACCAGATGAGCCAGGCCGGCGTCAGTGATCCGGGTGTGCCAGAGATTCAGATCCTCCAGCTTCTTCAACTGGCCGATCGCCACCATCGCTTCATCCCCCACCTTGGTCTCACTAAGATCCAGCGTCGTCAGCTCGGGAAAATGCTTCAAATGTTCGACCAACCCTTTGCTGGTGATACTGGAATCACGCAGCTTCATCTTCTGCATTCCCGAGGCTCCAGCGAGCGCCGCCAAAGCCCCGTCTCCCACCTGGGTGCGGAACACATCGAGCTCCCGGAGCTTGGTCATGCCGCTGAGATTGGCAAACCCAGCGTCGGTTACAGCGCAATCCTGAAAGCTGAGGGCGACCATGTTGGTCATCCCTTTGAGGCTGGCCATGCCGGCATCGGTGATCTGCTTGCCCCACAGGCTGATGTTGCGCAGCTTGGTCAGCCCAGCCAGATGCGCTAGCCCAGCGTCGGTCACTAGCGGGCAGTCGGAAAGGTCGATCAGTTCCAGCCCCGCGGCACTAGCAAGATGCGCCAGCCCGGCATCGGTCAGCTTGGTTCGTGGCGCGCGCAGCCTCTTGAGCGTCGTCGTCCCAGCGAGGCTCTTGAGGCATTCATCGGTGATATTGCATCGATCAAGATTGATATCTTCCAGCTTGGGTAGCTTGGCTAGGAGTGCGATTCCGGCGTCGGTCACTGCGCACTGCGCCATCCGAAGGTTCCTCAACCCCGAAAGCTTCGCGATCGCGGGAACCGCCTCATCGGTCACCGAGGGGCCGGAGATCGACAGGGTGTTCAGGGAGGGGAGTTTGGTGAGCGATTCCAGCTGGGTGGTCCATCCATCGGAGCACCGCGAGAAATCGACGGCGGAGAGTTGCCCTGATCCATTTTTTGTCAGTTCAATTCCTGGTATCGCCTGAAGGGCGGCGAGGACCTGGGAGTCGTCCAGCGGTGCAGGTGCCTTGGTGGCATCCGCCTTAGCAACCTGAACTGCCTCGCCCGCTGAGCTTGCGGGTCCCGACTTTTTCTCCGTCGCTGCCGGGGCACAGCCCCCTATCGCCACCAAGCCCCCCAGCAGCCATAGGCCCAGAGGCGTTCGATCTGTCTTCGACTGGCTCATTGGATCTCCCATCACGGTTAGAAACTTGTTTGGAGGCCGGTGCGGGGCGATCCCTTTTCCAGCCGGCTTCCCGGCGCGACCTCACCCTCCAGCCTTCGACAATGGCTCCATCAATTCCTTCACCAGACCGTCGACCCGCTCCAAAACCTGGTCCGGCCCGTCGGTATCGTGCTGAGCCAACAGGCGCACCATCGCCGATCCAACGATCAGCCCATCGGCTACCGGCGCCAGCAACCGCACATGCTCAGGCCGACTGATCCCAAAGCCGATGCAGATCGGAAGTGGCGTCTGGCCTCGCAGCCACTGCACCCGGTCGGCCAACCCTTCAGGCAACTCGGTCCGTTCCCCGGTGATTCCGGTGACCGAAACAAAATAGAGAAAACCAGACGAGCTTTCGGCGATCCTCAACGCTCGCTCTTCCGGGGTCGTCGGTGTCACCAACTGGATCAGACTGAAGTCGCGATCGCGACAGATCTTTGCCAGCGGTCCGCTTTCTTCCACCAACAGATCCGGGACGATGGCTCCCGCCACACCCGCTTTCTGCGCCTCGTCAACAAATCGTTCCAGGCCATGCCGATACATGATCGCATAGGAGACCATCGTCACCACGGGCATGGTGCGGTTCGGCTTGGTCTCTTCCAGCATCTCGACAACCGATCGCCACTTCAAATGCTTGCCGAGGGCACGCTGGTACGAAGCCTGGATCACCGGTCCATCGGCGATCGGATCGCTGTAGGGGATCCCCAGTTCGGCCATGGAGCAACCGAGTTCTTCCAACCGCCTTAGAAGCCTTGCCGTGAAGGCCAGATCGGGATCTCCAGCCGTGATGAAGGGGAGAAACCCTTTGCGGCCTTCGGCCTTCAATCGCACAAACAGCCGATCGACATCAGACATCGTTACCACCCGCCTCTTTTGCTAGATCCACCTGCGCTGGGCTACCAACCATTACCTTATCGATCGCCCGCATGCTTCCAACCTGCACAGGTGGTCTGCTGAGCTGGGATCCGCAGCTTCGATCACCACGTCTCGCCACGCAAGCGGGCCAATTCGAGTGCATCCTTATCGCCGCGACCACTCAAACAGATCACCAAGTGCTGATCCTTTGACATGGTCCGCGCCAGCTCGACCGCTTTGGCGATCGCATGACTAGTCTCCAGCGCTGCCAGAATGCCTTCCTGCCGCGCCAGCAGGTCAAAG
>JBJSWM010001017.1:0-3007 GCA_046085865.1 Pirellulaceae bacterium | reverse complement strand
ATTCCTCAAGCGAGTAGATGGCAGGGCGTGGGTCGTTGCTATGTTCGGCGAGGGTCTGCTGCGCCCACTCGGGAAGCGATTCGTAGCGATCGTAGTTGCGTTCCCGAGCAGCGAGGTTGAAACCGATCTCGCGCCACGTGATCAACTGGTCCAGCAAAGGGTCGGCATTAGGCGATAGATTCCAAAAGCCCTCCATTTTTCCCTCGGCTTTCCCAAGGACTTCCGGCGACCACGCCGTGCCTTCGATCAAGGCCAGGAACACCTCATGGGGACTGATGTGTCCGAAGTGGAGATGAGCTGAGAGGCCGCTGGATCCTTCCTGCTGCGGCTCGTTTCGATCGTTGGCGTAGTGAAGAAGTTTTCTTTCGACGAATCCCTTCAGTCTCTGCTTGGCGATCGTTGCACCACCGGAGGTGAAGCCTCCTCGAATTCCGTGGTCGATCATGAGTTTCGCCAAGTCAATCTTCGGCGTGCCATCGCGACCAAACTGCAATGGTGGCCACCGCTTCCTCACTTCGGCAGATAGCTCCAACCTTTTGCCTTTTGGAAGTCGTTCCAAGGGTGAGCCATCGGGGAACATGGGCCATTGCTGACGGAACCACTTCTGATGGGTGCGTCGAAAGGAATGAGCGACCGTGAAGGTGCGATCGAACTGACGCATCGGGATGATGCCATTGGAATCGACAATCTCCCAGAAACGTTCGTGGCGTCGTGCGATCGAACGAATCATCGCGGGATGAAAGAACACAGGGAAATCGTCGGTTACGATCACCGATGCGCTCGCGGACAGGTGGTCGATCAACCCGTCCTGCTGGCCTCGCTCCAGTTCGACATAAGGGTAATAGGTCGCGGATACTTTGGCCGTGTCCCTGGCATGTTCCGCCATTCCATCCAGAATGAACTGGTGGAACCGATCGCATGCCCATCGATATCCACATCGAAGTGGTTCTAGAATCACCAACGGTTGACCTAGGTGCAAAGACCAATCGACGGCACGCTGAAGTGCAAAGTTGTGGGTTAATCTCCGGTGAGCCGACATCCAGTAAAGGATGAACTTCCCATCGGAGTCGGGGGACGTTCTTCCGCTGCTTCGGATCCGAACGGAAGGTACCTGGGAAGCGATCGGGTTCATCGGGCCGCCATTCGTGGCTTTCGGGGTATCGAAGGATGGTCTGATCGTTTCAGCAACAATCGCCTCTGAGTTCGCTAGGGCAATCATCGCCCTGGCACCACTCAGGGGGCCGCGTCTCTGAGTTTATAGCACCTTGCGGCCCTCTGGACAGAAGTTCCTTCGGCTTTTGCTGAATGACAGGCCGATGGGGAGTCTAGAGCGGATGCGAAGAGACGATGTCTCGCTTCATCCGACCACTTGGTGTGGCAGTGGTTCAAGAGCCATCTGTGACCACAGGGCGTTGCCCCAGAGGCAATGGAAGATGACTTTTCGCGGTGCCTTGGCTGCCGTCCAGTTCCTTCACATCGGCGAAGCCGATCCTAGGAGCGAGCTCGCGCTGAGATGCTCGAAATTCCTGGCGGTTCGGCGCAAGCCGGGCGGTGAGATTCCCTGGGCGACTCCAACCTCGGGCAGTGCAGCGATCGAATCCTTCCATGATCCCAGGTGGATCTAGCTTTTCCGTGGAAGAAGTTTGGTCTGGTTGGTATCGGATCGAAGTGTGGCAATCGTCGATTCCAGATTCCGCTGTGCCTCGATGAATTTCTCCATGCCTTCTCGAAGAAGCGTCTTGTGCATGTGAGCGATGTCGAGTGTTCTTTCGATCTCCTCGATGATTTCGTCGTCCTCCTGTTCGTCGATTCTGCGGCGAAAACTTGGGGATGCCTCTTCGATCGCAGCAAGTGTGTCTGGTGGGATAGTCTGAATGTCTGACCCAGCCAATGCGGCAACGTACTTCCACTTGCGATCAGCTGGGTTCTTGGTGCCGGTGCTGGCGAAAACAATCTCCTGATCCAGACGCTGAGGATGCGTGCCCCAATAGTCCTGATTCATCAGCCATATCTGTTTGGCATTGGCGATCGGCAATCGCGAGGTCGCCTCGTCGCTCATATAAGGCAGGTGCACCTTGGCATATTGCTCGACCCTCGAAACGAAAACACTGTAGACACTTTTGAAGTCGCGAGGGTTGGAATTGCTTTCCAGCCCTTCTGAAATAGCGGCTCTGGCCATCACGTACTGATTGGGTGTGAAGATCAACGTCACATTCAGCGGAATTCCTGCTGCCGCCAAGGGAGTCAGCGCACGCAATCCCGCCTGAGTGGCGGGAATTTTTATCATGCGATTCGGGGAACCAGTTTCGCGGGCCCGATTGGCCTGAGCGACGTAGGCGTCCACTCGTTCGTCGATCGTCATTTCATACTCGTCCGATTCAATCATCGGATCGACTTCAAAACTGACCCAACCTTCATTGTACTCAGAATTCTCCCAGATCGTCATGAACTCTTGCTCGGCCTCTATCGCCAGGAAGTCCGCGAACGACCATGCCACGTCGCGGTCGTCTGCGGACTGCCGAAGTAGATCGGTTAGCAAGTCGTCGTAATCTCCAGATGCTACAAGCGAGGCAATGATCGAAGGATTGGCAGTGGCACCCTCTGCACCTTCATCCAAATAGTGCCGAACCAAATCAGGAGCGATGCTGTCCAGATAGATTTTGGTACCTGTGCAGGCCAATTGATTGAGTGCCGACATGGGGCAAACCTCGTTTCGCATACAGCAGAATGGAGAAGTCAGGAATTAAAGAAAAGGGATAGCAAAGTGCCCTTAGGTTGCAGCCACACGATCGATGCCATAAATACCGTTTTTGCGCGCGGGTCCACTCTTCCGCCAACCACCGAAGTCCTGGAAAGAATTATATGTTCCATCCGACAAGTCGATGGGGCAGGGGATCACAATGAAGCGAAGAAAAACTGATCACGACCATTTGCCTCTCGCGAAGACACAGAGCCACGGAGAGTGATTGGACCGATGGATTTCTCTGGCAACTCGGCGCTTTCGTGA
>JBJSWM010001016.1:0-11854 GCA_046085865.1 Pirellulaceae bacterium | reverse complement strand
GTATTTGTACGTCTACTTGTACGTGCGATTATACTTGTACTTACACTTAAGATTTTATTCAACAGCAGAATGGATGGTCTGCACGCCGCAATCCTGTCGGTCAAGTTACCGCATTTGGACCACTGGACCCGACGTCGGCAGGAAGTCGCGGCCAACTACGACACTTTGTTGAATGGGATTCCGGGCATCCAGATTCCCAAGATCGCCACCGACAGGACCCATGTCTACCATCTTTACGTGATTCGTTCTGTCGATCGAGACAACCTGCAGCGCAAACTGGCTTCCGCCGGTATCTCCACAGTGCTCAATTACCCCAAGGCACTTCCGTTCTATCCCGCCTACTCCTACTTGAATCATCAGCCGGTGGATTTCCCGGTCGCCTATCGCCACCAGCACGAAATCCTCTCGCTGCCGATCTATCCAGAAATGGCTCCCGAGGCAATTCAGTATGTGGCCGACCAGATACGCCTTGGTGCGGCCAGCTAAGTCTTGAATAGGAGCTACATCCTGCATCATCGAAAGGTAGGCTGCGATCGGTTCGAAGGAACGATCGGCTGGGATCCCGTTGGTTCCTTCGAAAGCGCGCCATGGAGTCTGCTTGATGGCATCAGGTGAAACCACTCGGCTGCTGAAACTGGGCCATGCCTTCCCACTGGAACATCTTCGGGAGCAGCAATCGATCCATGCGGCTGAGATCGCTTCGATGGATTACTCCCTGTACTATCGCTGGCTGATGTCGATCCGTAACTACACCTACGATTGCTTCACGTTCCCCATGCGCGAAGCCGGATGGGACGCTCGTGATTTGGTGGTCACCGACCAGAAAATGTTGGAGCTTGTCGAACGAGACTTGCTCAAGTGCTCTCGTTCGAAGTCGACATGGGGAGCCCTTCAGGTGGCTCTGAGAGATATCCCATTCAAAACGTTGATCAGCAGCAACCGGCGAGCGAGATTGGAGGTATGTCGCAGGCAGTGGCGGATCGAAAAGTACATCGAACAGTTCCAGCCCCATGTTCTGTTCCTGCAGGAGCCTACGACGCTGGGCAATCGCATGTTCGAAAAGTACAAGGATCGATGCCTGATCGTGGGACTGGTCGGTTGCAATCTCCGCTATCTAGTCGATTGGATGTACCACCGTTGCGACGCCATGCTCGATTTTACCTCCGAGTACCATCGCTTCACCGTCAGCCAAGGTATCCCCTCCTTTCTTATCGAATACGGTGTGGATGAGCGACTGGCGGAAGATCTTTCTGAGGAGCCACTTCCACGAAGCGGGGTGGCCTTTGTCGGTGGGCTGCGCAACCCCGAGCAGCGAACGAAGCGAGAGTTGATGCAGCGAGTCGCCGAGGCGATCCCGGAGTTTCGATGGTGGGGACACGCGCCAGTGGGAGAATCGATGCCCCCCAAGCTGTTGGCCAGTCACCAAGGATTGATCGGTGGAACGGAGATGCTGAGGCTCTACCAGTCCTCCTTGATCGTACTCAATGACTATGTCGACACCGCCGTGGGCGTCAATCTCAACCTGAGGACCAAGGAGATCCTGGCGACCGGTGGCATGATGCTGACCCGGTATGCACCGAATATCGAGTGGTTGGAGAAGGCGGGAGGAGCTGTTTGCTTTCGAGATGCAGAGGATTGTGTCCGGAAGATCAGGTACTACTTGGACCATCCTGCCGAATGTAAAGCGATCGCTGCGCGAGGTCATCAACTGGGGATTGACAAGTTCGGCTATCGGAAAATGGTGCCAAAGATCATGGCGTTTCTTTCTTCTCAGTATCAGAAAAAATTTGGAAGCCCCTTGTACGGAGTCCGGCCTGAATTGGCCACTTGCACCAGCGCTATCGATTGAGGATGACTGAAAGTGGGATGCCTTTCTTCACGTCACGGCATCGAAAAAATTGTAGATGGGCGATGAAGTAGATGGGAAATGGCTCTGCGAGGTGGTCTCGTAGGCGCAGTGGCAGGTGATGGTCTTTGGGATTGAGGTCCGATCGATGGGAACGGAAGAAGAACGCAAACGGTTGAAGGAAACGGCCGAGATCTATCGCACGGAAGCTGGACGAGTCAATCGAGACATCAACAGCCGAAATCTTGTCGACCTGATGCGTCAACTCGACCTGCCCAAAGGGCGAGCCCTCCAATTGGGGCTGGGGGATGGCTACGTTGCTCAGGGGGTGGCGGACCTTTTTGAATGCCTGCTGGTGGTCGAAGGAAGCCAGGAGGTAATCGATGAAGCGTACGACCCGGCAGACGGATACCAAGTGGTGAATTCGCTTTTCGAAGACTATCAATCATCGGAGCCCTTTGATGTGCTCCTAGGCAATCATGTCCTCGAACATGTGGATGATCCCGTCGCCGTGCTGCGGCAGATAGGGAACAGCTTAAGGCCTGGAGCGGTGGGGCTGCTGACCGTACCCAATGCCGATTCACTCCACCGTCGCATCGGAGTCCAGATGGGACTTCTCAAACAACGCAATGAACTTCATGGTCAGGATCTTCAACTGGGCCATCGTCGCGTCGACAACATCGCCGAACTGGAATCGGATGTCCGAGCTGGTGGGTTTCGAGTGATCAAGAGTGGTGGGTACATGGTGAAACTGGTTTCCAACCGACAGATGGCGGACTGGCCAGCGGAGCTGCTGGAGGCAATCTTTCAGGTCAGCCTCGATCTGCCTGCGGAGATCTGCTCCAACCTAGCTGTCCTGTGCGAGTACCAGGGGGATCGCTGATGCGGGGAAGCGGTACTGGTATCCGCCGCAGTGGTCCTTCGGAACAAACTGTCCATTCGCGGCGTTCCCGCTGCCGCTACCACTACCACTTCCAACCGCTCTTCCC
The DNA here is from genome assembly GCA_046085865.1 of Pirellulaceae bacterium. Classification (GTDB taxonomy): domain Bacteria; phylum Planctomycetota; class Planctomycetia; order Pirellulales; family Pirellulaceae; genus JBEISR01. The sequence goes on along the minus strand of JBJSWM010001016.1, from coordinate 9,019 downwards.
ATTCTCGCCGCCACAGCAGATCCCGTATGATTAGGGAAGTCGCTTGTTGAGGAGTCTCCAGAGAAGGTTCGGGCGAATCGATGGATCGCAAAGAACAAATCGACACCAAAACCGAACTGATCCAGGAGGCTAGCCTGGCGCTGCGCGCCCTGCGACTTCGCCATGAAGCGGCGAAGTACGAAGCGGAGGCGATTGAACTGGAGGCGATACTGGAGCGAGCCAAGGGGGGGGATCGCGGCGAGTTGGAGCGATGGTTGGCGCGGCACCGGATGACGATGGAGACGCAGGGTGGCCAGGAGCGAACGCGACGGATAGATACGTCGATGCCGACTCTTGATCTTTGCGATCCACCAAGTTCCGACATTGAGACTCCCCCACGACGGCGCGCCGAATCCGGCCACAAAGGATCTTTCCAACTCCCTGAATCGCCGGCTGATGATAGCCCGTGGCAGCGGATGGTCCAGGCAGCGGAACGCCGGTCCTTGTTGATGCCGCGAACCAGGCACAGTCCACCAACGGCTGAACTTTTCGCTCCTCAGACCGATCGGTCCCCCACCGCCAACTCCACGTCAATTCCTCCCTGCGCCATCGCTACCCATCACCAAGATGGCTCAAAGCAGGACGCCGGTCTGGCATCCGGGAGGAAGAAAGAATCCACCAAGCCAAAGGGGCCAGCGGTGGAATCGATCGGCGGTGCAAATCGATCGGAATCGGCACTGCCGCTCCCTAGCAATCGATCTGCTGCCAGCGGTTCCAAAAAGCAAAAGGGACCTGTGGAGACTAGACGGGTTCCTGGTGCGTGGCGGAAGGTGGAAGCAGATCGAGACCAAGCGACGCGAACCAAAGGACTGCCAGGCTGGTGGCTGAGCCTTGGGCTGCATGCTGTCCTGGTGCCGCTGCTAGCCCTGGTGACCTATCGGTTGGCAGAGCCACCCAGTGTTGGCCTGACGGCGTCACCAGGTCACGAAGAACCTTTTGCATTCGATGCACCGGTGCCGATGGAGGTCGATGAGCTGCAGGTGGATGCGGAACCGGTCGAGTCGGTTTCGTCGGAACTGGCGGTGGCGCCCGAGTTATCGTCTGTGCCGGGATTGAGTTCGGAGCTGGCGGGAGAGGGAGTTCCGGCGATCGCTGCCAGCAGTCGGCAGCTGGGAGGCGGCGCGACCACCGGCCTAGCAAAACGACTCTCGGGAGCTCAGTTCTTTGGATCCAGTGCGGAAGGCAACACCTTCTGCTTCGTCGTCGACAGCTCGGGAAGTATGCGCCGGATGGGAGCCTTTGAAGCGGCAAAGATGGAGTTGATGAGAAGCATTCGTCAGCTGAAGAGCAATCAGCGGTACTACATCTTCTTTTTCAGCGAGGAAGTCGAGGCGATGACCTTGCAGGGAAATGTCCCAGAGTCGCTTCCTGTTTATCCGACCCCAGAGAATCTCGAACGAACAGCAAGATGGGTGCAGCGGGTTCCGATCCGAGGCGGTCGGCCCCCCAACGATGCGCTCGATCAGGCGATTGAATTGTCTCCCGATGCGATCTTTCTGCTGTTTGATGGGGAGACCAAAGTCGATGTGGCGGCTCACCTGCGCCAAAGCAATCGCGTCGTCGATCTACTGCTCGGGGAGCAGGTCAAAGTCCCGATTCACACGCTGGGCTTCTACACTCGCCAATACGAAGCCTCGCTCCAAAAGATCGCTGAAGAAAACGGGGGCTCCTATCAGTACATTCCACCCCCAGCCGGGGCCCGGTAGCGGGCCGGTAGAATGAGCCATCTGAGGCATGGTCTCCTTCGATCGGCTTGGCTGAAGAACTTCCTGTGACCGCTGCCACGGCCATGCGACATGGGTTTGCGATCGCTTTCGGATGAGCTCAAGGACATCTTCCAGGCGCGATCGCAGCTCAGGGAAAGATACCGTTGCCGACGTCACTTGGTCGACTTCACCGAAAAGCTTCTCTTGCAAGGTTCATCAGGCAATTTCGTCGGTCCTTGCTTTTGATTTCTCGTACTCGATGCTCTAGTGTCCCAACGCTTCTTTTCGAGTGCGAGTACCACTTGATTGAGTGCGAGTACGACAAAAACCAGCAGCTGATGGACCTTCGCCACAATCATTCCTGAAGAGTCTCTTGAAATGTCATCCACCGGAGGGACCGTCGACCAGGAATTCGTCCTGGGGATCGAACTTCGGAAACACGATGTTCAGGATCTCCAGCTGCCCGATGGCGCGATGGGTGACTCCCGGAGGGATGACGATGCACATTCCTGGATGGACTGGAAGAAGCTGGTCGTCTAATTCCATCGCGGCATCGTTGCTGCATTCAAGAATGTAGTAGGTCTCGGTCATCGTCCGATGCCAGTGCTTCTGAGCTTGCCGCGTGATGGTGGTGCGATGGATGGTGCCGGGGAAAGTGGTGCATTCCTGGAGGCCGCGGCGAGCCCAGCCACAGGGGCAGGGGACCGCTGGTAGCGACTCCAGATCGATTACGGTCCAAGGGTTCTGGGCAGATGGCATTGGGTGATTCCTTCAAGCGGTGGCTGGTCTTGGTGCCCTGTTCCGTCGACGGTTGTGAAACCCGAGCCACTTCTGGGTGACTTGGTCTAGATGGCTTGCGTCCTGGCGAGGAAACGTTTTACTGAGAATAGCGGTTCTGTCCAACCGATCCGCTCTAGCCAACACCACAAGGAGAGCCGATGACGATCCGGACGCGTTTTGCCCCCAGTCCCACGGGCTATTTGCATATTGGAGGAGTCCGCACAGCGCTGTTCAATTATCTGCTCGCCAAAAAGGCTGGTGGCGAATTTCTGCTGCGCATCGATGATACCGACCAGCAGCGCAATGTCCAGGAAGCTTTGCAGCCGATCCTGGAAGGATTCCGATGGCTGGGACTGAACTGGGATGAAGGACCGGACGTGGGAGGACCTCACGCGCCCTACTACCAGTCACAGCGGATGGAAAGGTACCAGGCGGAAGTGAAGCGACTGCTGGAAGCGGGGCATGCTTACCGAGACTACGCGCGACCAGAGGAACTGCAGGAGCAGCGAGAGGCGGCAGAGAGGGAGGGGCGGCCATTTCTCTACGATCGAAAGTGGATGGCCAGAGATCAGGCACATGCCAATCAGTTGGAGGCGGAGGGGCGAACTGCGGCAGTCCGACTGAAGATGCCCCGCGAGGGCCAGTGCACGTTTCACGATGTGGTTCGCGGGGATGTGGCATTCGATTGGGCACAGGAACAAGACCATGTCGTCCAGCGTGCCGATGGAACATGTCTGTACCACTTGGCCAGCGTGGTCGATGACCATGACTTCCGAATTACCCACGTGGTGCGCGCCGTCGAGCATTTGCCAAATACACCGCGCCAGATTTTCATCGCGCAGTCGTTGGGATACCCCCTTCCTGTCTACGCACACCTCCCTTATGTGGCCGAGCCAGGGGGGAGTGCCAAGATGAGCAAGAGGAAGCTGGATAAGTACCTCAAGCAGAAAGATTTTGCTTCCCTATATCAGCACGGTGAGCAGATCGCTCAGAAGATGGGATGGAAGATTTCGCCGGCAACTTTCAATCCAGTGGTCGTCGATTTCTACCGCGCCATCGGATTTCTGCCAGAAGCCATTCTCAACTATCTGCTGCTCTTGGGTTGGTCACTGGATGATTCGACCGAGTCGTTCACCATGGACGAAGCGACCGAGGCATTTTCGCTGGAGCGGGTGCAGAAGTCTCCCGCGAGTTTTGATTGCCAGAAGCTGTTGGCTTTCCAGTCGCGATGGATGCAGCGGATTTCGGCGGAGCGGAGAAGAGAGTTGGTGTGGGGGTATCTGAGCCATCTTGGGTGGATGCCCCCTTTGGCATCGGCCAGCCCAGGCCAAATCGCCAAGATCGATCGACTGCTTGAGGTGGCGGGAGACCGGATCAAGATGGGAGGCGATATTCTGCAGTTGGAGGAATTCTTTCAGACCGAAAACCGACTTTCCATCGACCAGGAGGCGTGGGAGAAGCGGTATCGCAACGACCCTGCCGCACAAAAACTACTTGCCGACTACCATCGCTTCCTCATCGACTGGGCTGGTACCTGGAATGCCGATTCGTTGGAAGCAAGCACGAAGCAGTGGTTGGAACAACAAGGGGCCAAGTTCGGACAACTGGTACACGCCTTGCGATTGGCGGTCACAGGAAAAAGCTCCGGGGTGGGGCTGTTCGAGGCGCTGGAGCTGTTGGGCGCCGAAACCTCGCTGCGAAGGATCGAACAGGCGATGCAGTCCAATGGATAGCATTCCAATTGGTGCCACCCACCTTTTGCGTCTTTTGCTATCACTCGATGTATGCCGGTGTCTTGGATGGGTAGCATTCCAATTGGTGCCACCCACCTTTCTCAGTTTTCCTTGATTTGGTCGCATCCGCGATGGAATCGCCAGAGATTTCGGATCAGCCTTCATCGGGATCGCGTAAGGGGCACAAAGCCTGCAAGCAACCGACTTTGGTGGTCATTGGGAGGGGTCAGTCGCGAGGTCGGGAAAGGGGATTCGCTCGCATTGAGCAAGGGAGCCAGTTGTTGGCCGAGGTAATAAGAACGAGTTGCCACAGTCGACCAAGCAATGCTTCGCGATAGCTTGGCGTCCAATCAGCATTCGAAATCCCATCGATTCCCTACTTGCCAAGGTCAACTCAATGCGCCTCCGCGCGCCCCCCATTTCGATGACCGTTTGAATCACCGGTCGGAGCGAAAGATGGCCTGAGGAAGAACGTACCTGCCGTACGTCCAGCAAGGGAGTTTCCCTTTGAATTCCAGATGCATTGCGGGTCGAGGCGGGGAGTTGGAAGCGAACCCATTCGATTTTCCCGCGGCGAAAGGTGGTCACTTCCAACGCGTGAAGACAACTGGTTTCCGCACCGCTGTCGATTTTCGCGGAAATGGGACCGATTCCCAATTCCGGAAGGGCAATCCACTCACGCCATCCCACCACAACGAGGGGTTTTTGGGGAAGGACTCGGCGGCGCGGTATCATTTCGTTGGCTCTCTAAGGAGCCTTGATCATGATTCCTATGAGTTAAACAATCAAGTTTTTCGCGAAAAAAGCTCGATTGCAGAGATCGCAGAACTTATTTTCGCAACCATTGTAGATAAAATTGGCGATGGTTTGGAGTCGGGTGACGCCTCGAGTTGACTGTGCTGGAGGTTAGGGGGTGCGATCGACCATGCCTTCATGACCGAACCGCCCCTAGGGGGTAGACCGTATCGCGAAGGTTGCAGTGAGGGATCTCGGAAGTAGCGGTACCTGGCAGGGGGGGAACCTATGGCGCAGCAGTCGACAGGTAGTAGGAGTCCTGCTTTGCAAGGAGAGAAGTTGCCGCGCTGGTGGATGCGTTTGATTGAATCGGTCGCGCCACAACTCCATTTGGACTATGAACCTTCGATCCTCGAAGCCGCTTTGGAACAGATCCCCAATGCCACGGGGGACTTGGCGGTGGATCTCCCCGCAATGTCCAAGTTTCTTTCATGGAAAGGCCCTGTCGTTTTCTCGCCGATGGAATTGACTGGCGAACAGATCTGGCAGATGGCAAGCGATCAGTTTCCAGTGGCCGTTCCAGCCAGTCAGGAGAGTGGATCGTCCGAATGGCATGAGGGAGTTTGGTGGGTCTTGCTTCGAGTGGTTGGGGGGCGCCTGGAGGGAGTTCGCCTGGAGGCGGGGGAGGTCAAGACCTGCACATGGTCGATCCGTCAGTGGCGTCGAATCTGGGATCGGCAGGCTCGTCGTGTTGGACTGGTGATGCGCCGTGCTGCGCTAGAGTCCGCAATAGGGGATCGGCATCACGACCCACGACATCACGGAGGCGACCACCGTCATGGGGGCCATGACAGTCACGGTAGCCATGGGGCTCACGGCAGCATCTCGCCGCTACAACGACTTGGTTCCATCCTCAAGTTGGAACGCAGTGACTTACTGAGTCTGATTCTGTTTGGAGTGGTGGCTGGGATTTTGCAACTGGCAACGCCTTTGGCCGTTGAATGGACGGTGACGACCGTCGCCTTCGGTCGCTACCTGCAACCACTGCTGATTCTTGCCGGCATGCTGTTCGTATTGCTGCTCTTTGCCGGGGTCATGCGTCTTTTGCAATTCACCGTCATCGAGATGATGCAGCGGCGCATCATGATTCGGATTGTCGGCGACTTGGTGCGACGCATCCCGATGGCACCTACGGAAGCCTGGAATGGAGTCTACGGTCCAGAACTGCTCAATCGATTCTTCGATGTTCCGACGATCCAGAAGTCGTTCGCCACAGTGTTGCTGGATGGTATCAACCTGGTATTGTCGACCGTTATCGGCTTGACGCTTCTGGCGTTTTACCATCCCTTTCTGCTTGGATTCGATATCGTCCTGGTGCTTTGTTTGACGATCGTCACTTACTTGCTTGGGCGTGGAGCGGTACGTACTGCGACAGCGGAATCGATATCGAAGTACGAACTGGGCCATTGGCTTCAGAATTTAGCGAGGATCCCCGCAACGTTTCAAGGAGAGGAGGCAGCGCAGTTGGCCAAAGGGCGCGCCCATCAGGCGATGCTCCAGTATCTGGTCGCTAGGCGTTCGCATTTCCTGCTGCTGCTTCGCCAGATGTTTTTCTCGGTTGGACTTCAAGCCGTCGCGTCGACAGTGCTGCTAGGGCTGGGAGGCTATTTGGTGATGATCGGACAGCTGACTCTCGGGCAACTGGTCGCCAGTGAGCTGGTCGTAACCGCCATTGTCAGCGCCTTTGCGAAGGTAGGGAAAACACTCGAAACCTTCTATGATCTGCTCGTTTCAGTCGACAAAGTCGGGCACCTTCTTGACATCCCCGCACCGATGGCCCCGATGGCTGGCGGTTTACCGACGGGGCCAGCAGAGGCGGCGTGGAGCGACCTGGAGTACGGTCGTCCTGGAGTCGATGTGGCATGGGAGGCAGGCTATGTCGCGGCAGGCCAGAGGGTGGTGCTGCGAGGACGCGATATCGAGTCTTCATCCGCGCTGCTGCGATGGCTGGCCGGACGTGGATCTCCTGATCATGGAGAGTTGTTTGTCGATCGCTGGGGCGTGCGCGAACTGGCTCGCTGCGGCAACTCAAGCGGGATCGCTTATGTGGGACAACCGGAGGTCTTTCAAGGATCCCTTCTGGAGAACCTGCGAGTCGGTTCTTCGAGTGCGACCCTGGCACACCTGAGAGACGCCATTCTCGCCGTGGGGCTCGACGAAACCATCGCCGCGATGCCGCAGGGGCTGGAAAGCCGATTGCTGATGGGAGGGGATCCGCTGACCGCCGAACAACTGCAACGCCTCACGCTCGCTCGCGCCATCGCCACACAGCCTCGTTTGCTGTTGATCGACCATGCGCTCGACCACGTCTCGGCCAGCAGCCGAAAAAGTCTCTGGCAATGGCTGGCTCATCCCGATCGCCCATGGACCCTGATCGTCGCAACGCAAGATAGCTGGTTGACCGAACAGGGGGACGGGGTGGCAATGGGAGTGGGAGCAGGCAAGCCAAAGGGATTCCTCGATTCCCAGGAGGACGGCCATGAGCAAACACGTTGAAGATAAGCCCGAAGTGACGGCGTTGCCTTTGGCAACAGGAGGGCAATTGAAGGAAGCCATTCCATCTGGCTCTCAGGATCTGGCGATTCAGCTCGGCAAAGTCCAACGCCCCGTGAGACTCGAGGAATCGCTCGAAGAATTCCCCGAACTTCATCTGGTTCGAAGCCACTGGCTGCTTCGGCGAATCGCCGCTTGGACCATGGCCCTGCTCGTACTCACCATCCTGGCGATGCTGTTTGTCCCTTGGCAGCAGACGACACGCGGGGCCGGACGAGTGATCGCACTGGATCCCCAGGAGCGGACCTTCCAGCAGCGGGCGACCGCCAAAGGGGTTGTCGCCAAGGTCCGAGAAGGGCTTCGCGAAGGGACCTTCGTCAAGAAAGGGGAGTTGGTTTTGGAGTTGGAGCCGCTGGCGGCCGAGGCGCAGCAACAACTCGAAGCCCAACGCAATCAACTGCTGGCCAAATTGGAAGTCGCCAACACCAAAAAGGAGTTGGCCGAACAGGCAGTCGATCTTCAGCGGATGGCCGGCGAGGCGCTGGTGCAATCGGCCAGAGAATCGGTCGAAGCTGCCGTCGCTAAGGTGACGCAAAGCGAGGAAAAGGTCAAAGCTCTGGATGCGACGGTCGAAAGAACCAAACAGTATTTTGACCGCACCGCCCGATTGCTGGAGTCCGGCCTAAAAGCCCCTCGCGATTTCGAAAAAGAAAAGGAAGAATTCGAAAAAGCTGTCGCCGACTTCGAAAACGGTGAGGCTCAGGTGATCGAAGCATTCAGGAACCGAGCCGCCAAGGAACAAGACCTGCTGGCCAAAACTCAGGAAGCTCAGGTGAAAAACCGCGAGGTCTCCTCCAAACTGCAGGAGGTGCTCTCGGAGATTGCCACCACGAGAAAGGAAGTCTCCGAAATCGAACAGAAACTGGGGGAATTCGGAGAGCGACTGAAGATCACCAGCCCTCGGGACGGGTATCTCCAAGAACTGATCGGGCTGTCGGGAGCCGATGTCGTGAAGGAAGGGGAGCCGCTGTTCACCGTCGTTCCCGTTCCAACCCAATTGGCAGTGGAACTGACCATCACTGGAAATGATGTCCCTCTTCTGCAAATTGGGGACGAAGTGCGATTGCAATTTGAAGGCTTTCCTGCGATTCAATTCGTCGGTTGGCCGTCCTCGGGAGTCGGTACCTTTGGGGGGAAGATCGCACTGATTCTCCCGACAGATGACGGAACCGGCAACTTTCGCATGATGGTTACACCTTATCAGGCCGATAACGAAGATCAGCCCTGGCCCGAAGGCCGCTTGAGGCAAGGTTCTCGAGCGGTCGGGTGGGTCTTGCTAAGAAACCTTGAAGGTAAATTGAGCCGCGTGCCTCTGGGATACGAGATATGGCGTCAATTGAATGGATTCCCTCCGGTGCTTTCCAGCAAACCACCGGACGACGTCAAGGGGAGCAACTCCAAGGAAGGCGAGTT
>JBJSWM010001015.1:0-2471 GCA_046085865.1 Pirellulaceae bacterium | reverse complement strand
GGTTGCTGCAGGCTGACGAGCGACTGGATTTGGCGCTGGATGGGGTCTATCGTCGGGGAGATTTCTATCTTCGCTGGATCCAGATGATCAGCGCCCTCTTTTTTGGAACTCGTTGGGGACGATTCGCCACGCTGTTTCTGATTTTGCCCTTTGGCGGGGCATTGGTTTTCGTGGAAGGATTTCGCCATATCCTGCATCTCTTCCAGCCATCTCATCCGCACGCGGTGGCGGAGGAAGACGCTGGACCTTCGGATGTAGCCGAAAAGCTGGAAGAAACTGAAAAGGCAGAATCTGTCTCGATCGATGCGGAGGGGGTGAGTCAGCCATCGGCCGTCGACGTGACGGAGTCGGTGGTCAGCCAGCCCGTGGAGGGGTTGGGGGCCGCATCGATGGATCCCGAAGTGATCGGAAATGCACCCTTGGTGGCTCCTGAGACGGCCGATCAGGCGGTCGACCAGATTGTTTCCCGGCAGATGGATACCGTCTCCTGGGTGTTGGCGGTTGGGCTGCTGCTGATGGCGTTGATCCATTCTCCTCGGTTTCGAAAGATCTGCTGGGACTTGCTGTTGCAGGCCGGGAAGTGGTTGCACTGGCTGGTTGTGGAGTTGCCGCGCGAAGCTCTCCCCTGGGAATGGCTAGCGCAGCTCTGGAATTCGATGCCGCTGCAATTGGCGCGTCGACTGGTGTTGTTGCCCTTGGTGATTACGTGGCTTGGCGAGCGATGGATATGGCTGGTGGTGGGAGGAAAGGGGGCATCATGGCAGTCGATGGCGCTAACCACCGCGCTGCTCAGCACAGCGCTCAACACACGCTGGGGTCGGGATCTGCAGGAGTTGGCCTATGAGGGAGCGGTGCGAGTCTGGCACCAACTGGGGCCAAGGCTTCTTTTCGCCGTGATCGATTGGTTTGTCGATGGCTTTCGTGTGATTCTTCAGGCGATCGAACGGCTGCTTTATGCCGTCGATGAATGGTTGCGATTTCACAGCCGCGAAAACATTTTTACGCTGATCGCCAAGGCGGTGCTGGGGGTGATCTGGTCGGTGGTGTCGTTCCTGATTCGCATCTACGTGAACTTGCTGATCGAGCCGACGTTTCACCCGGTGAAACACTTTCCGGTGGTCACCGTCGCGCACAAAATTTTCCTTCCAGCCCTGATCATGCTGGAAGGCAACATGGTGCGGTTTCTTGGGCAGTACATCGGAAAGCCGCTAGCCAGATCGGTCACTTGGTTCAATATCTTTTTCCTACCCGGCTTCTTTGGCTTTGCGGTTTGGGAGCTGAAGGAGAATTGGCGTCTATTCCGAGCGAATCGGCGGGAACAATTGGGAAAGGTGGTGGTGGGAAGTCATGGAGAATCGGTTGCTAGGTTATTGAGACCTGGCTTCCATTCGGGGACGCTCCCCAAGATTTTTCGGAAGCTGCGGAAGTTGGAGCAGCAGCCGCCGTCGTTTCGGCGATTTTCTCGTCGGCGCGCCGCATTGCAGTCGCTACACCACGTTACCGAAGCGATCCATCGTTTTGTGGAACGCGATTTTCTGCAGCTCATGCAGCGCTGCGATGCATGGCGAGATCATCCGCTGGTCTGCTCCCACGTCGATGCGGCCACCAACAGTTTTACGGTCGATATCGAATCCCCGACTCTTTCGTCATCACCGATGAAACTGGTTCTGCAGGAGCAAAGCGGTTGGATCGTGGCGGCGACGATCCAGCCAGGATGGTTGACGCAAATCAACGAAAAGCAGCGTGAGATCTATGAGTTGGCTCTGGAGGGCTTTTACCGAAAATGTGGTGTGCACTTAGTTCGCGAGCAGATCGAGGACCGGCTGACGCACGGACGACCTTACGATATCCAGTCGGTAGGAATCGTGGTTTGGGAGGATGAGACGTTCGCCGAGGCATGTGAGATTGAGTTGCGTGGCGACCAATTGGTTCAGTTCCGTCCCGCGTCGCTCGCCTCCCGCATGGGGCTGGATGGAATCGATAAAGAACAATGGATGTTCGGCTCCACCGTGACCCTCTGGCAGCAATGGGAGTCGCGGTGGCAGCAGGCGACCGAATGAGGATTTGCGGCAGTTGCGTCCAGAATGAGGTTGGCTCGCGAACCGGTCAGGGGCGGGAATCGATTTTTGCAGATCCTCTTCTTGGGTCGCGCGAAGCCGCGAAGGCACGAAGGCACCAAGGCATGGAGAGCCCAGTCTCATTTGGCGATGGCTGCGTGGGTATCCAGTCGACTTGTTCTGTGGGCTAGAGCCATCAGTTGCCAATCCACTCGACGAGTGGAGTCTCGCATGGAGCTGGGCATCGTGAGCTGAAGGGCGAACTTCTTCTTGTCTTTCTTCGCGCCTTGGCATCTTTGCGTGAGTCCGACCGACAACCCCTTACACAATCGTCTCCCGGGCTAGCTTGGATCGACGCCCACAGAAATCGCAGATGGAACAAAAAAGCCGACTACCGGTTGGATAGTCGGCCTT
>JBJSWM010001014.1:0-1031 GCA_046085865.1 Pirellulaceae bacterium | reverse complement strand
GGTGGTGTGGATCGATATCGATCCCGTCGACTGCACGTTGAATTTGGAACAACTGGAAGCGGCATGCAGAAGCCCGCTGCGGCTGTTGGCCATGACCGCAGCATCCAATAGTGTCGGAACTCAGCCCCCACTGGATCGCTGCATTTCCTTGGCACATCAGGCGGGAGCTTTGGTCTTTGTCGATGCCGTCCACTTGGCCCCCCACCAGCGCGTCGATGTCGCGCGACTGAATGCCGACTTTTTGATCTGCTCGGCCTACAAATTCTTTGGTCCCCATATCGGAATCCTCTGGGGTAGAAGGTCGCTGCTGGAGAGGCTTCGGCCCTACAAAGTGGAGCCGGCTCCAGAGACAGTTCCTGAAAAGTGGATGACCGGTACGCAAAACCCTGCCACGCTAGCTGGAGTCACCGAAGCGATCGATTACCTCGCCTCACTGGCCGATCCTCCGTCCCCAGCGCCACCCTACCCTGCGCCCAGTGGATCGCGACGGCAACGACTCGATGAAGCCTTTCGTCAGATCCATCTTCATGAAATGGGGTTGATCGAGCGGTTGATTGGGGGGCTGCAAACGATCCGAGGTGTGACCATCCATGGGATCACCGATCCGAATCGATTCTGCGATCGAGTGCCGACCTTGGCTCTTTCGGCCGAAGATTGGTCCAGCATCGATCTGGCGCAGGCTCTTGGCGATCGCGGTATCTATGCTTGGCACGGAAACTACTACGCGCTCCAGTTGGCCCGACGGCTGGGAAAGGAGAAATCGGGGATGCTGCGGCTCGGTTGCATGCACTACAACACCGCTGAAGAAGTGGATCGCGTCGTCGCAACACTGGCGCAGATCCTCGAAAGGTGACTGGGGCTTCTCGCTTCTGATCCACTATTCCTCGGGCTGCTGTCTACCACTCGTGGCATGGCCGTCTCGGCCCATGGGCACTGATTCCGGGATAGGATGCCCGCCTTCATCGCCACGCCCCACTACCGTCTTCGATCGATACCAGGCACCGATATCGGTGCCTGGTATCGATCGAAGA
>JBJSWM010001013.1:0-3189 GCA_046085865.1 Pirellulaceae bacterium | reverse complement strand
GTCTTCGATCGCTGTTCTGGAACCATCGAGCAGACCGTGTAGCAGACGTCCTTCACCCTCGGCTCGCAAACCATGCGGCAGGTGGTGTAGGTGCAGGTCTTGCTGCGGCACTCAGGCACCATGCGGCAAGTGGTGTAGGTGCAGGTCTTGCTGCGCGGTTCGCAAACCCAGTTGCAAACCGTGTAGTTGCAGACCTTCGTTCGGCACTCGGGCACCATGCGGCAGGTGGTGTAGGTGCAGGTCTTGCTCCGGCATTCCGGAACCATCTTGCAGACCGTGTAGGTCGACGTCTTGGTGCGGCACTCAGGAACCATCTTGCAGACGGTGTAAGGAACCACCTTCGAAACGCATTCGGTTTCGTACCGAACGCAGTTGATGATCTTCTCTTCGCAGGTGGGGACCCAAACCTTCTTGCAGATCGTCTTGGGTGGGCACTGGACGCACTCGGTGCGGCAGGCACCAGGAACATAGACGCACTTGCAAGTCGCCTCGTCAAAGACCCAGCTGCCCGGTTCGCGAATGGTGCGTCGGACGACTGGTCCAGGGACTTCTTCAGAGCGGGTTTCCCAGCTTCCACCACGGACCATGACCGTCTTGGTGTAATTCACCGGCTTGGTGATCCGCTGAGTCACGGTACGTTCACGAGTCTCCGTCACAGGAACCATGACGGTGTAATTGATCGTCCGCTCGCGAGTCTCCTGCACAGGGACCATGACGGTGTAGTTGATGACCTTTTCATGGGTCTCATACACCGGCTTCATCACCGTGTAGTTGATCGTCTTTTGGCGGGTTTCATACACTGGACGACGAACGGTGTAGTTGATGACCTTTTCATGGGTCTCGTACACCGGCTTCATCACCGTGTAATTGATCACCTTTTCGTGCGTTTCGTAAACAGGGCGGCGCACCGTGTACTGGACCTGCTTGGTGCGGGTCTCATACACCGGCTTCATCACCGTGTAGTTGATCACCTTCTCCCGTGTTTCGTACACAGGACGAGTGACCGTGTAGTTGACCTCTCGGTACTCCGTCGAACGCTCGTAACGCGTCCGCTGCACCTCGCGGTCTTCATACACCGTTTGGTATTCCGATCGAGTCGCTTGGACCACTTCCTGATCGTAGACCACTCGTCGGACCGTCTTCATGATGGTGTGACTGTGCGGGGCACAAGGATCCCCACTGACAACACCCGCATTTTCGTAGCTGATCGCACCGCAATAGGCAGCCGAAGCTACGTTTGCCGAGAAGGCGGACAGAATCGCCGCCAACGCTGGCAAAGCCAACAGCTTTCTCATTTCTCGCTCTCCTTCGAAACCTGGATCCATCTAAGCTGAACGCAGCATCTGGCAGTCGGCGAAAACCCTTTCGCCTGACCTTCCTTTCGGACATTCCCTCTCGCAGTGAATCTCGCTTCCCAACCCGGACAAACGCGCCACTGGCAATCCGACGGAACCCAAATTGCCGAGTTCCTTCACTCCCGCCTGGCGACAAGGTTGGTAAAGTAGACGAGTCAACGAATAGATGCCCAAAGCAACAGTTTCATCGTCTATGGAAATATGATGGGATAAGTAAACTGAGCGGGCTGGGTAAATAATGGTCGATTCCGTAATTTGTTCCGACCAGCTGAAGCGTTGTTATGCGTTGTAACGATCGGAGGGGTTATGCCAGGCAATCGAATCGCCAAGCCGACGGAGCGACGAGCTGGCCTCTACTTGCGCGAATTGCAAATGCTTCAGCGGCAAGGTGTCGAGACGATCCCAAGCAGCACGTTAGGAGCCATCCTGGGGTTCAGCGACGCTCAAGTGCGACGCGATATGGCGGAGCTAGGGATGGCAGGAAAGCCAGGCCGTGGCTACCAAGTCGCCGCCATGGTCGAAACTCTACAGACCCGTTTCGGCATCGACCGTACCTGGATGGTGAGCATTATCGGAGTGGGGAATCTGGGCCGGGCTCTCGCCGGTCATCAGGGATTTTGGCGGCAGGGTTTCCGATGCGTCGCGGCCTTTGATCGCGATCCCTCAGTGATTGGAAGCAAAATCAGCGGTGTTCGGATCCATGGGATCGATCAACTGGAGGAGATCCTGAAGAAGACCGGTACCGAGTTAGCCATCCTGGCGGTTCCGGCTGGGGAGGCGACTTCGATCGCCGATCGCATCGCAAAAACCCAGGTGTCAGGGATTCTGAATTTTTCCCCCGTCACCCTCCACCCGACCCGAGGGGGACTGGAGATCGTCCAAGTCGATGTTTCTCTGGAGATGCAGCGACTGGCCTTTGCGGTTGTCAACGCTTCGCCTAATCGTTAAACTTTCCGCACACTCGCGACCCATCGGTCCGAATTGCCCCGTGGTGTAATTGGCAACACAAGGGATTTTGGTTCCTTTATTCTAGGTTCGAGTCCTAGCGGGGTAGCTTTTCTTTGGTCCACCTGGGCTGTGTGTGGCTTGCGATCGCTACTGTGGCTTGCGATCGCTACACTGTGCGGCTCGACCCGGTCGTGGAACATCACTCAGACGGCTCATACCGTGACGCTGGATCGGGCCGCAATTCGAGCCATGTAAGGTTGTGCCGAATTGAGGGTGTCTTGCCGTCACAGAATCGGCGGATGAGTCATTCCTTTCGATCGCTGATATTTCCAGGCAGTTCTATCGGCAACCATCACCGAGTGACCGCCAAAAAAAATAAAGTGTCCAGCGCCGTCGACCGGCCACTTCGGCGCATGGTTTTGTTCCGGCTTTTCGTCGTGCTCTTGCTCCTGCTCAGCCATGCGGTGCTGGTGCTCGATCGCTCATGTGACTGTCCCATTCCGGTTGAGTCGATGCGCGGGTTCGATCCGAGTTTGCAATGCGATGGGCGAAGGGGGATCGGAATCACGGCCTGCGGGTTGAGCTGATGAACCCGGTCCTTCGGTTGGCGGATCCTGAGGCTGTCATGCCAACGAGCTGGGCGATTACGAGCACGAGCACCGTCGGCTACGCCGGACTGAGGACGAGCCGGGTGGGATCCGATCGAATGCGGACCAGAACGCATCGCCCAGCCGCTCCAAGAAGCCGTATCCTTCAAATCAAGATTCTTCTTGGACCATTTTCGCGCGACGACCAACTCGGTTTGCCGGTCGCGCCACGGCCCACTCTCGGGTCATCAATTCAAAGACCTCCGGAGACTCGTAGCGAACGATCTCTTGGCCCTCAG
>JBJSWM010001012.1:0-2766 GCA_046085865.1 Pirellulaceae bacterium | reverse complement strand
CCGCTTCGGCAACCACCAGCCCATAGGGTTCCGCTTGTGCTGGGTGGCAGAAGAGATCGGCTGCGGCAAACAGTTCCGCCATGCGGGGCAGGTTCGCGAAGCCTACAAATCGATGGCGTTCCGATCTCGCTGCGGCTTCACACGCACTGCGGCACTGGCCATCGCCGACGTAGAGGCCAACGACCTGCGGGCACCGTTCGACCGCCTGCACCAAGTCGATCGTCCGTTTGCGAGGGCGGAACTTGCCCGCCGAGAGCACCAGAGTCTGGTGGTCTGCGATGCCCAGTTCCTGCCGGACCCGCTGTCGCGTTTCCTGGCGCCCAGCGTCTTGCGGCAGGATCGTCTCGGGGGCCGGGTTGTAGAAGGGGGCCCATTGCATCCGGGAATCGGGTACGCCTAAAAGCCGCCAGTAGAGTTCATTCGCTTCGCCCAGCGTCAGGACGCGATGGATGGTCGACAGATAATGCGCCAGCATCCAGCGCTTGGCCCATCGTCGGTACCATGCCTGCGATCGCTCGATCCTCCCATTGCCATCTCCGAACAGCAGCACGGGTTTGCCATGCCGTCGCGCCCACTGCCAAGCGCTGCGCACCAGTGGTGTGGCGTAGCCATGGACCAGGAGGGATTCTGGGTTCCAGGAGTCGAGTGCGGGAGCGACTGGGACTTTGGCGAGGCTTTGGCGATCGAGCTCCCGGACCTGGTCGGCACCTGGGAGGAATTCATGGGGATAGCCACCCAAGAGGTCGCATTGCCAAGCGAGTTCCACGCCAAGTCCTGGATCATGATAGGCTGTCGCGCCGATGGTGGAACCGAAGAAGACTTTCAGATCGATTTGGGGATGAGCGGCTAGGTCGCGGTAGAGGTGAGCGAAATACTGGATGGGATGGCTGACCACCACCGCCAGGCGTCGGCGTCGCGAGTGGCTGAATCGATCGGCAGCCGTGGCATCATGGGACGTCATCGCCGGATTCACTTCCCTCGAGGATGTTTAGCAATCGGCTCAAGCGATGTTCGAACGTATGCTCGGCCAAGGCTCGCTGCCGCGCGCGATCCCCGATCTCGCGACGTTCGTCCTCTCTGGGCAGCCAGTAACGGACCTTCTCGACCATCTCCTCAGGGGAACGAAAGGAAACCACTTCCTGCCCCTCCCGGAATAGCTGTGGCAGGGTCGGCCGCCAGTCGAGCAATTGGAAGGCGCCGGATCCAGCGGCTTCGAAGCATCGGCAGTTGAGCCCTTCGATCTCCGAGTAATGCAGGTTGTTGAGCACGATTTTCGCGCCGCGAAACGCAAGGCACTTCTCTTGATTGAGCACTGGTCGGCCCTGGTACTTCTTGTCGTAGAGCGACTGGGGTAACCAACGCGACGGTGGAGGTCCCCAGATCCGGACCGAATGCGGTTCCAGTTTCTTCAGTAAAGCCATCCGCCAGGGATGCAGATTGCCGACGGTAGCGATCTCCGATCGCCATTGCAGGGGCACTTGGTCGTGGGCGGGTGGATCGAGTCGTCGAGGGTTGAAGCATTCGGGAAGGTAGTGAACGGGACTTTCCAGCGCCCCCTTCAAGGCGCGGACGACGAAAGGATCCTTGAAGAATAAGGCATCGTACCTTGACGCCATGAAGCAGGCGCGACCAAAGTTCGCGAGGCTGTCGGGGTACCACATCACGATCTTTGCGCCACTGATGGCGCGGACCTGATCGACCTCGCGGGGCAGGAGGTAGTCGTAGCAGCAGAGGACCAGGTCGGGCTTCATCCGTTCGATCTGTCGCCACAGGTTTCGAAGGATCCATTTTCTGCCACCAGTGAAGTGGCTGGCCGACTGAATCGCGAACCGTCGATACCTTCGAACGCCAGGGACGATGTCGAACGATTCCCCAAGTCGCCAAGGGGTGAACGTCTCAGCGGTATGCCCCATGGCGACCAGGGTTTCGCTGATGTGTCCAGCGAACGAATCATCGGAGGTTTCACCGATCAGGAGAATCCGCATGATCCGTTTTCGATCACCCCTTGAGACAAGGATCCGAGCAGTCGGCTTGGGATGGGACCGGCCACCGCACAGTCGGCCAGGAGTCGATCTAGTATAGATCGACCTGATTCCCCTGGCAACGAACCGAAGTTGCGGTCGGTGTTTGCTGCTACTGGTTGCTGCTACTGGTTGCTGCTACTGGGGCCGTTGGGAATCGAAGTCAGGGAGTTGGATCCAGCCAAGCCTTCAGATGATTCTTCTGCTGGTCGTTCGGTTCGGCGATCGCCTTGAGTTTGTATCCCTTGGGCGCGGGGACTCCCAGTTCCATCGTTCTCTCCAGCAGTTTTCCGCGGCGTGCGATCAGGACCAGAGCGGTCTGGCCTGGGGTGGTGGTCTGCGTTCGATCGGCGATGGCGTCGAGCGAAAGTCGGTAGCCGTCCAGGGCGATCAGCTCGTCATCCACGTTGATCCCGGCAAGGTCTCCAGGGGAGCCGCGGACCACCTTCTTGACGACCACTTTGCCGTCGGAGGCTGCCAGATCCAGGCCGGTCCAGGAAGGGGTCGGCTTGGGTGGTTCGTCTCCAGAAGGCTCCTTCTTTTTTTCTTCGCCCTTCTCTTCTTCACGATCCCCTTCCTTTTTGGCTTGGTCTTCGGAGGTGCTGTTGGAAGGATTGTCGTCTGAAGGAGCGAACTGCAACCCGACTCGTTCCAGCCAGGGCTGGTAGTTCAGATCGACAGTGCCTCGGATCGTTTCGTCGAAGAAAGGAGTGAGATCTTCACCAGCCAGTTCGCTGCAGATCGA
>JBJSWM010001011.1:0-3958 GCA_046085865.1 Pirellulaceae bacterium | reverse complement strand
GGTCAGTTCCAAAGACATGGAGGCCTGCCCATCATGACTTCGTTGGAATCGATCCGCAAGTTCGAGGGGATGTCTGTGATGTCTGAAGGCTCAACGCCCTGGTGGCGATCGCCGCTGCTATGGAAAGAGCTTCGTCAGGTTGCCCCACTTGCGATTTCAGTTTTCCTCTGCGGCGGGGGAATCATTCTGTTGGCTTTGGTGGTGGAAGCCTTCAGCGGCAGGATGAATGCTGCGCATTGGACTGGGAACTTGATGCCCTGGATCTCGCTACCCATTTTCTTCGCGACTGGGGTAGGGGTCCTTTTGGTTGGTAGCGAGAAGGAGAACCGCACACTGCAGTGGCTGCAATCGCTGCCGATCAGCGCCAAAGAGATCGCCTGGAACAAGACGATCGCGATCTTGCTCTCGTTGGGGCTGGTGGCTGCCTTGTCAGTTCTCCTATGGATTGCATCAGGAGTCCTTCATGGAGTCTGGCCGTTAACGCATCCCAGCGCATCGATGGACACAGACGGAAGATGGATGTTGGCCATCTATTGTCTAGTCACGCTCTTTATTGCATTCGCAGGCTATGCGTTTGCATGGCGATTCCAGTCCTCTTTGTTGGCTTTGGCGCTGCTGGTACCTGCTTCTCTTCTGGTCTGGTTGACCGCTTACTGGATCACTTGGCTGAATGAGTATGCTACCTCAGATCTTCAGTCAAGCGTCTATTTCGGGACGCTGCTGGTAGCGACTGTTGGGCTAGCTGTGGACAGTTGGCGACAGAGCCAAAGGTATCTGGGAGCGATCCCTGGGGGTGCTGGTGGGTTCGATTCCTGGAGCAGGCTGTTTCCATGGAAGCAGCCTGCGAACCCCGCATGGCTGGAGGAGCAAGGGGTATCTTGGCTACAGCGCGAGCCGGTCGCACCGCTCACAGGAATGCTGTGGCAGACGATTCGGCAGCACCGACTTTGGTGGGGCGCGGTAGCTCTGTTGGGAAGCGCAGCGATCCTTGCGTCCAGTCGCATTCCCTACGACACCCCAGGCGACTTGCTGCCCCTGTCTCGATACGACACCGAAGTCGCGTCGACCTTGCTTTATCTGCTTGGTGTCGCCGTCTGCTGGCTTGGGGTTTTCGCTTTCCAAGGGGAAAGTATCCGCGATCGCGTCCGTTTTTACGCCGATCGTGGCGTCTCGCCGCGACTGCTGTGGCTGACCAGGCATTGGGTGCCTCTACTGCTTCTGGTTGGCCTGACGCTGGTTCGTTATCTTGCAAGAGGCTTCTCGGGGCTTTCCGGGGAATCGCTGTTGCCCGCGATGCGTGCGATGGATGCGGGTAGATTCCTAGCGATCGGGTTGGCGATCTACTCGGTGGGCCAATGGGCATCACAATGTGTGAAGAGCCCCGTCGTGGCGACCGTGCTGGCGACGGTGGTGGCCAATGCGATGATCTTCTACTACCTCTTTGCCGCCCTCTCAATGGAGTCGCCATGGTGGTTGCTTCCGGTTCCGACGCTTCTCTTATTTGTCGCGACGGCATGGTTGATGCAGCCGTGGATGGAGCGAAGGATCGATTGGAGATTCAAGCTTCAGCAGGCAGCTTGGGCGGCCGTTGCGCTGGCGATTCCGCTTGTGCCTGGCACCATGGAGCTGCTTCAAATTCCTCGGTTAAATGACGGGGTGCGGCGGGAGTTAGCGGCTTTGGAAGGGGCTGCGTCGGTGAAGGGACGTCCAGTGGGTGGTTACCCGAACAGCATCGAATTCTATGTCGATGCAGCAGCTCTTGCCTCTGTCCCTAGGGACATCGCCGCCAATGAAGCGTCCCGACGTCAACTACGTTTGGATCTGATCCAGCGGGGATGGGAAGCAGCGACGGTGAGCCGATGGTTGGGGCGCGGTGGCATTCGGATCGGGATCACCGAAATGATCTCCCTGCGCAAGCAGTTGGAGTCAGAAGAGCGAAGCGATGGTGCGCAAGTGGCTTCTTTACGGACAGAGTATCGATCGATGCTGTCGCATTTTCCTAAGCTGATTCGTGACTTGCGGGCGACCGGTGTATTGCGACTGTGTGATGAGGCCGAGCAATTGGAAGTGGCTTTGTTGCATGAATGTCGGCTTGCGGAATCGCGGCAGCGGATGGGTGACCCTTTGTTCTCGCAGTTGGCTCAGGTTCTCGGAGAAAGTGACCAACGAGATCAGGCCCGAAAAGTCGCTCTGGCTATCGCATGGAGGCAGTTGCAGGAGTCTCGCAAGGAGGGTAGCAAAAGCTGGGTCACTTCACCCGGGGGTTACAACCCACATCAGTTCAGTGGCTATGGCTCTACTCCGTCAGGTGGCCTAGCATCCATGATCAACCATTTGCGAGTGCTGCGGGCTCACGAACTCTGGGTGCAGGATCTTTGGGACCTGCTAAAGCAGGGCGGGGCAGAGGATCGGAAGCGAGCGCGAGCCGAATATGCGAGAAAGTTGGATTTGTTCCTGACACCTCCAGATCTCTACGACGATTTCGTTTGGCTGGGTGGGGATGCGACCACCAATGCGGCATTTCCCTGCCAACACTGGCGAGGCGATTGGGAGGAAGCAGCCAAAGCGTTGGCTAGTACGCCATCGCGGTCGATCCAATCCGAAACGGAGGTGGAAAGTGGATCCTGAGTTGACCAAGGTAGCGAACCAATCCGCGTTGCAAAGGCGCGCTGCAACTCCCCTCTGGATGATCGGCTTGATGGCCATCAGCGGCTTGACGCTGATCGCTGCTGGAGCCGTTGTTGCGAGGGCATGGAGCGTTGAGCGGGCGGCGCAGGAAGAACTCCATCGATTGGAAAGCGAGGCCAGCGAATCCTGGAAGAAGGTGCTTGGGGCGGATCGATCGATGAAGGATTGGATGGAAAAGCGAACCTCCAAAGAAGACAGCCAGGAATGGATGGAGTTGTTTGCGGAATTGAGCAATCCCTACTGGAGGGCCCAGCTTCGATCGCTTTTGACGATCGGCGAAGTTGTTCCGACTCAGGAGGAGCAGCGTGTTGCTGCAACGCACGAAACCGAATTGGAAGGGCCATCGATTGTCGAGGACCCCAAGGGCCAATCGCCCAGAGCGGCCTGGAAACGATATCCCGACTTGGTCCAAAGCTTTGTCAGCGAACATGAGGAACTGATCACCAGAATCGAAAGACTTTGTGATAGCGACCAACTGGTCTACCTTCCGCTTGTGGATCGTGGTGGGGAAACAGTCTTGGACTTCAATATCGCATCCGCCTCCCATCTCCTTTTCTTGGGCCTAGTGCAGGCGGTCGCCGACCGTGATCCACCAAAGGTGGCAAAGCGTCTGGAAGGGCTTGACCTGCTATGGCGAAAATTTGATTATTGGGGCTACATGCCTTACCGCACCGATTTGATCACTGGCCTGCACTTGGCGATGGATCATCAGATGCTTCGCAGGGAGGATGGCGGCGTTTGGATTGATCGGATCGATGCTGGCGATCATTCGGTGCTAGAGGCGATGGTAGCCCAACAGCGCGCGTCGGACTTTGAACGCTTCCAGAAAGAAGTGCCTGCGGGATTCGTCCCAAGTCTACGGCTTTCGATCTATCGCACCATTTTTCGGCGGGATACGTATCGAATGGCCGATACCCTAATGAACAACCCGAATTCCCAGAATGCGATGCTGCGATCGAGGAATGATGGAGTGAAGGTGAGGTTGGCTGTTCTTGAGTTCATGGAGCGGAATCAGAGGGTCCCGAAGGACTTGATGGAATTGAGCACCTTGGGACTGCCGCTTGGAGGGATTGATTTGGGAGAGTTTTCCTACGAGCGGAAGGACGACAAGACAGCGTTCTTCGATTATCGATCGAAGCGGATTCAGGTGCCAGATGAGTACTACCCGTCCGATACAAGGGTGCTCTTGAAGGTAGAGCCATGATGCGATGTCTGGAGCAGATGCAGCGAGACGATCGAAGTCGCTTGCCGTAGCCACCATCGCCAGAGG
>JBJSWM010001010.1:0-4201 GCA_046085865.1 Pirellulaceae bacterium | reverse complement strand
CCGATGCGAAGACCCATGATCCGCTTTGGAACGCCGCCCAAAGGCAGTTGGTGCGAGAAGGACGCATCCATAACTACCTGCGCATGCTGTGGGGAAAGAAAATCCTGCACTGGACGCGAACTCCCCAGGAAGCCTTGGAGGTGATGATCCAATTGAACAATCAATTTGCCCTCGATGGGCGCGACCCAAACAGCTATTCGGGAATCTTCTGGGTCTTGGGGCGCTACGATCGAGCCTGGGGCCCGGAACGCCCTGTGTTCGGAAAGATTCGCTACATGACCAGCGAATCGACCGCCAGCAAATGGCGAGTCGGCGAGTACATCAAGAAGTATTCCGAGGCAGCGACCTGATGAGGCCATCTGGGATGCTTGTGGGTGGCAATCACTTCATTGCATCGATTCGGAATCGCCATTGGAAGGTCATTGGGGATGACTTCCGCAGTACCGCGAAGATTAGGCAGCCTCCAGAATGGCAGCGTTTTGTAGAAACCTCCTGCGACGTGAACTCAACTTGGCCCAACGCATTGCCAGTTGGCGTTGCCGATCGACAAACGGCACTTGTACCACCCACGAAAGAGTAGGCACAAAAAGACTGCGCACCAAACGATGGCCGGGGCGAGGTGCACTCCCTCACCTTCCAAGTGGTTACAAAGCCATGGCTCGTTGGCTCAGAGAAGGGAAAGAGGCGCCGCCCGGATTCGAACCGGGGATGGTGGATTTGCAATCCACTGCCTTAGCCACTTGGCTACGGCGCCATGACGGGTGCATTGTGGACTTTGGGTCGATCGATGCACCACTTTATCGGCGATTCCCAAAAGGAAATCTTAACCAATTGCACCGATTATATCGGTTTTTCCGAAGCCGGTAAGGGGCCATGCCGCCAGCCCTCGCGCCCCAGCAGGCCGCTCCTTCTACGGACCGAAATAGCAGACAGCGATAGACCAAGCCTCCCTGGGGCTTAACGTCGATTGTGGGCAGCGACCATCGCCTATAAACTTGGAAATGCCGGGTTTGGAAAGTCTGCATTGGCTTCTGCCCAACCGACAGCCCCGGCGATGGTCCGTCGCAAGCCTGGCACAATCCTTGTCCAAGAGTGGCGGCAACTTGTGGTTTCGGAATTGAGGACAAAAGGAAAGACTCACAAATGAGCGGCGATTGTGACTTTGGGCTGATCGGGCTGGCGGTGATGGGCGAAAATCTGGCGCTCAATGTGGAAAGCCGTGGGTATCGAGTCGCTGTCTTCAATCGCAGCACCGACAAGGTCGATCACTTGATGGCGGGCCGAGCCAAGGGGAAAAACTTCGTCGGCTGCCACTCGATCCCCGATCTGGTCGCTTCGCTCAAAGCCCCTCGCATCCTCATGATGCTGGTCAAGGCGGGCCCTGCCGTCGATGACTTGATCGAACAACTGATGCCGCACCTGAGCCCCGGGGATATTCTCATCGATGGGGGAAACACCCACTTTGCGGACACCGAGCGGCGGACGGCGTACGTCGAAGGGAAAGGGTTTCGCTTCGTCGGCTCCGGAGTCTCCGGCGGTGAGGAAGGCGCTTTGAAGGGCCCCAGTCTGATGCCCGGTGGCAGCGAATCGGCCTGGCCATCGATCCGTCCGATCTTCCAAGCGATCGCCGCCAAGGTTGGCCCCCAGGAAGACATCCCTTGCTGCGAATGGGTGGGACCAAGAGGAGCCGGTCACTACGTCAAGATGGTGCACAATGGGATCGAATACGGCGACATGCAGCTGATCTGCGAAGCGTACTTCCTGCTCAAGGAAGCCGCTGGACTGACCAACGAAGAACTCTTCGAAGTGTTCTCTGAATGGAACCGTGGAGAACTGCAGAGTTACTTGATCGAGATCACGCGAGACATCTTCAGCGCCAAGGATGATCAGGGTGGCGAAGGATATCTGGTCGACAAAATCGTGGACGTCGCTGGCGCCAAGGGAACGGGGAAGTGGATGAGCCAACTGTCGCTGGACCTTGGAGTTCCCAGCACCTTGGTGACGACCGCCGTCTATGCTCGCATCCTTTCTTCGATGAAGGATGCCCGCGTGCGGGCCAGTCATGTTCTAGCCGGCCCCCAGAAGGGCCACCTCTCGGCAATCCATCCGGCTGTTCAGTCGATGGTTGGAAACAAGAAAGCCTTCATCGAGCAGGTGCGTCAGGCTCTCTACGCTTCCAAAATCTGCAGCTATGCTCAGGGCTTTGTTCAGCTTCAAGAGGCCAGCAAGGAGCATCGCTGGGGACTCAATTACGGGGACTGCGCTCTGTTGTGGCGAGGCGGATGCATCATTCGCGCTCAGTTCCTGGATCGCATCAAAGAGGCATTTGATGAGCAGCCGAATCTTGAGAACCTACTTCTTTATCCCTACTTCCGCGATGCGGTGGCCAAGGCGCAGGAGTCATGGCGTCATGTGGTGATTGCGGCGACTGCGATGGGGATCCCTGCCCCCGCTTTCTCAACGGCACTATCCTACTACGACAGCTACCGACTGGCTCGCCTGCCAGCCAACCTCCTTCAGGCTCAGCGCGACTATTTCGGTGCACACACCTACCAGCGCACCGATCGCGACGGAGTCTTCCACTCCGAATGGCTAGATCTTCGCAAAAAAAGCTGATTGTTGGACCCAACAGCCGGAGAGTTGAAGTTGCCGGGATCGAGCTCAAGCGGTTGAGCCGATTCCAGAAGAAACAGCAGCGGAAGGAACTGCGCTATGGCATCGACCATCGTTATTTTTGGCGCATCGGGAGATCTCACTAGCAGGAAACTGATCCCGGCTCTCTATCGCCTTTCGCAGCGCCGGCGGATCGATCCCGAGACCCGAATCGTCGGCGTCTCACGGACCCCGCTGGACGACGCTGCGTGGAGGAAGCAACTGGCTGACGCGACAGCCAAGTACGTAGGAACATCGTTCGACGCCGAAAGCTGGTCCGCCTTCTCGCAGAAAATCTTTTATCAACCCGGCGACCTATCCAGCTCTCAAGACATGCTGAAGCTGCAAGGGCGACTGATCGAATGGGAGGGGGATTCGGTATCCGATCGCCTCTACTACCTAGCAACCATGCCGCAACTCTACCAGACGGCAGTTCAACAACTGGGCAAAGCAGGGATGCACGAGGAATCCCAAGGGGCTCGAAGACTGGTGGTCGAGAAACCTTTTGGAACCGACCTCGAATCGGCCAGGCAATTGAATGACGCCATTCACCAAGTCTTCAACGAAAAACAGATCTATCGAATCGACCACTACCTCGGGAAGGAAACCGTTCAGAACATCCTCGTCCTACGCTTCGGCAATTCGATCTTCGAGCCGCATTGGAATCACCATTACATCGACCATGTCCAGATTACGGTGGCCGAAGAAGTGACGGTGGGAAGGCGTGGTGACTACTACGATCAGGCAGGTGTTTTGCGAGATATGTTCCAGAATCACCTGCTTCAATTGATGATGGTGATCGCCATGGAGCCGCCGTCGCGATTCGATGCAGACCTCGTCCGTGATGAGAAAGTCAAGGTCCTTCATGCCGTGCGGCCATTTCGCGGCAGCGACTTTGCGACTGGGGGTGTGCGAGGCCAATACGGTGGGTATCTAGAAGAACACGGCGTGCCGAAAGGAAGCCAGACGGAGACTTTCGCCGCATTGCGACTTCTGATCGACAACTGGCGATGGAAGGGGGTACCGTTCTTTTTAAGAAGCGGGAAGGCGATGAGCTGCAGGACGACGCAGATCGTGATCCAGTTCCGTGAACCACCGCACTTCCTTTTCGATCAGCGGGAGTCGGTACGCCCGGAAGCCAACCGATTGGTCATTCAGATTCAGCCCGCAGAAGGACTGCAGGTTCACTTCCAGTCGAAGATTCCGGACGAAGAGATGCGTATGCGTACCAGCGAACTCGACTTTCGCTTCGATCAGCGCATCAAGGAAATGCCCGATGCCTACCAGAGGCTGCTCCAGGACGCTATCTCCGGCGACGCCAGCCTCTTCGCTCGAAGTGACGAAGTCGAACAGGCATGGCGCATTGTCGATCCCATCATCGCTGCCTGGAAAAGCCCAGCGGCTCCTCCTCTGCAGACCTATCCGGTGGGAGCCTGGGGTCCAGAGGAATCGAATCAATGGATCGAAGGGTTCAAGAGAAACTGGTTCGACGTCTGCCCCATCATCCGATGACTTCGGCGACTCCCCTTTTCAGCGACCATAGGAAAAA
>JBJSWM010001009.1:0-6165 GCA_046085865.1 Pirellulaceae bacterium | reverse complement strand
CGAATTGTTTACGGTGATTCCAACACGATTTCCGTAGATTCGGTTCGCCTCGATTTGAGCTGGACCAGGATTGCTCAGTGCGATCCCTGTACCAACATTGGCGAAGACCACCGAATCGGACAAGCTTCCGATCGGGGAGTCGATCCGGATACCATCGGTGGTGTTGCCAGAGGATACAAGTCGGTTTCCGGAGAAATTCGTGCTATCTTCGCGGACCCACAGACCCATCCCGGCTCCGGTCAGCGTCAGATTCCTCAGTGTCACAAAGTCCGCGTCGTTGAGTTCGATGTTGGTTGAACCGGTGTAAGGGTTTCCGCGATCAAGCCGGGCGACTTTGGTGGGGTCGGTGGGACCGGTGATCGTAAGCCCCTCGTCATCGCCAAAAGCTGGGTTGCCGCTGAGGACCACATTTCGGACCTGGATGTAGTCTCCCGTATCGATGCGCACCGTGTCGCCTGGCCCCAAGTCATAGGATCGCAGCAGAGGAATCAGGTTCGCCTTGGGATCAGCGGGACTCTTGCCCGTGTTGCGATTGCTGCCAACGGCCGTCGTCGTTTCGTCCCCGGTTGTCGAATTGTCATTGACGTAGTATCCCGAACCGCTCGGCGGAACGGAGAAAACTTCCCGCGATCGGTCTACCAAAGCAGAGTGATCGACCGAAGTGATCTGGATGAAGTAGCGATGGGTCAGAGAACCGACGATTCCCGAAACTTCGGGGCTCCATCCGTAGCTTCCGCTGGAGGCTGGTACGATCGCAATTTGCGAGACAAATCCCACACCCTCTTGATACAAATCGATCTTCACGGAGCCGGCCAGTTTTCCATCGGAAGTGGCTGAATCGTAGCTGCTCCAAAGGATCGGGCGACCTTCTGCGGCTGGCCAGTCGGCGTAGTATTCTGGATATTCGATCCGCAAGGCCCGGCTGGCTGAGGGTAGTGCAAGGGCCGTATTGCCATAGGCTCCTAAATCGATCCGATTGCCATTGATGCCTGGCTCCAGGTTAAAAAGATCTGATGGATCGCCCGCATCGACGCTGGTGGAGTTGCTGGCTAAACGGTAGTCCCCCAATCCTGCATGGATGAAGCTGGGAGCATCGCGGTTGGGAGCCAGCGTGGTTTTTCCAAGGGAATGGCGATCCAGGTCGGCTTCGACTTGCCAGTCGAAGATATCCATGAATGGCTTTTGCCACCAGATCAGCGTGGCATCGTTGGAGGAGTAATGGTTGTTGTAGTCGCTGGAGAATCCTTGCTGGCTATCGGTAGCGACGTAGAGCCCCGTTCCCGTTTGCGTTGAGAGGATATTGTTCCGCAGGCTTACGTTGGACGAAGACTGCTGAAGGCGCACACCGGTCCCCAATTGGGTGACGATGGTGTTGTTCACGAGAGCGACGTTCGAGACAGCTCCGATTAGAATCCCGGTGGCATTGCCAACCAGTAGATTGTTCCGCAGCGTTGCGGAGCCTTGGGGCTGGATACCGATCTGATTGTCGAGGATGCGATTGAATGAGACGATTTGCCCGGCGGCGGGTTGGACACCGATAGCATTACTCTGGATCACGTTGACATTTGCAACATCCCAGTCAGGTCCGCCGAAGACCCCGTGTCCGAGCAATCCGGTTCCATTGTTGGTGATCGTGTTGCCGCGATAGGTAGTGTTCGAAACATTAGAATACGCACCGACCTGGTTATTAAACAAACGGTTGCCAGTGACAAGCATGCCACCACCGTTATACCGATAGATGCCGTACTGGGCGTGATGAAGATCGTTGTTCCTCACCGTGAGATTCACGCTATCAGCGAAATAGAAGGCGTACGTCGTCGCTGCGACGTCGTTTCCGTCCAAGTTCGCGGAGGCGAGGGATCCAAAGTAACCGCCGATGCTGCGCCCTGAGATTTTTGTGCCCGTGACGGAAATGCTTCCCCCACTGGGCATGTAGACACCATAGCTGCCTGTTCCGCTGATCTCGCTGTCGATCAAGGCGTGATCGATCCCCCCATCGATTCGGATTCCGGTGCTAGACGACAAGATCTTGATTTGCTTGAGTGTCGTATTGGTGGTCGGGTCGGCGCTGGTGCCATGGATGTAGATGGGTGTGCCGGTCGATCCGAAGGTCAATCGGTAGAGGGTGTTGTAGTCCGAGTCGGCCATTTCGAAGGTGCCGTCTAGTCGGCTTCCACCTGGAGCTCCGACGTAAGTGACTGCTTCATCGCTGGCCGTGGCCAGAACCGAAGCGGCATACGTGCCGCTATCGATCTTGACCAAGTCGGTGGAGCCTAGGGAATAACTATCGAGAATCTGCTGGATGGAGGCTTTGGGCGAGTTGGGGGTCAAACCTGTATTGGCCGAATTACCTACTGCAAGGGTGTACGCGTCATTGGTGGTACTCGAGTCATTCACGTAAAAGACGCGAGTGCTACTGGTGGAGGCAGGCGAGATTCCAAAGCCGTACGCGTTTGTGCTCCCGTTTCCAATCACCTGCAGATAGTACCGACCAGCGGTCAGATTGTTGGCTGTCAGAGCCGCACCGGTAGCGGTGGCCGTCGAGGATCCACGCACGACAGGAACTCCTCCCACCACCTGCACCAGTTTGAATGCGAGCGCCCCCAGGGCAGGATTGAACGTCATATCGAACTGGACATCGTCGTTTTTGAGAAGCTCGAACTGATACCAGTCCTCATCCTCGGGATGCTCGATGGTTTTTCCTGAAGCATGAACACCGGGAATCGCACCGACATCGCGAGCGGTTTGCCACGTGTCATCGCCGTCGCGAGTGATGTAGTTTTCATACCGAGTCAACGCGAAGACCGAGTCGCTACCAGCCGCACTGCCTCCCGCGACCACGATCTTCCCATCGTTCTGAATCGCTACGCTATTCGCAATGTCATTGGAATCTAAGATCGCCGTTGTGACTTTGCCATCGCCGCCGAAGTAGGTATCGAGGCTACCGTCGATATGGTAACGCGTTAACGCGAAGTCATTACTATCGCTGCCATTCCAACTGGATCCTGCGGCTACGATTTTTCCATCGCTTTGGATCGCTACGCTGTTTGCGATATCCCAACCGGCTCCGAAGTCCGTCGTGACTGTACCATCGCCGTCGAAGGAGGTATCGAGGCTACCGTCCGTGTGATAGCGCGTTAACGCGAAGTCCACGTAGCAGCAGGTTGCACTATACCCCGCAGCCACGATTTTTCCATCGCTTTGGATCGCAACGCTTTGTGCCTCATCATCACCGCTTCCCAGGTCCGTCGTAACTTTACCAGCGCCGTCAAAGGATATGTCGAGGCTACCGTTGGTGTTGGAACGTGCCAGCGCGAAATTCGTGTTGGTACCATTCGAACTCAATCCAGAGACAACGATCCTTCCATCGCTCTGGATCGCTACACTGTGTACGCGATCATCCGAACCTCCGATTGCAGTCGTAACCTTGCCATCGCCGTCAAAGGATGTGTCGAGGCTGCCGTTGGTGTTGTAACGCGTTAACGCGAAATCGTGATTGCTGCCATTCCAACTAGATCCCGCGATCACGATCTTTCCATCGCCTTGGATCGCTACACCGAAAGCGCGATCATCCGAACCTCCGACCGCAGTGGTGACTTTACCATCGCCGTCGAAAGAAGTGTCAAGGCTACCGTCGGTGTTGTAACGCGTTAATGCGAAATCGTAATTGCTGCCATTCCAACTAGATCCTGCGACAAGGATCTTTCCGTCACTTTGGATTGCTACGCTAAATGCTTCATCCCCACCGCTACCGAAATCCGTCGTGACGATCCCATCGCCGCCCCAGGATGTATCGAGGCTACCGTCGGTGTTGTAACGGGTCAACGCGAAGTCATAGCTGCTGCCAGTCCGAACACTTCCCGCGGCCACCATCTTTCCATCGCCCTGGATCGCTACGCTACGGGCACTACCTCCGACCGCAGTGGTGACTTTGCCATCGCCGTCAAAACTGAGGTCCAGGTCGCCGGCCAGCAAGACGCGTTCACCGAGCAGCTCCGCGCGAAGAATTCGACGGTGGGAACGCTGTTGACGTGCTGGGCCAACTTGCGCGCCAGCAAATAGCTGCGAGATACCTCGCACCATCTGAGAGAGGGGGAGTCGACTGGGAAACCACGCCTCGCATCGGCGGAACGCCTTGGTCCACCACTGAATTGCCTGCCGCTGCTTTTCCATGCGAGCCTGACGAAGCAATCGGAGCCTGACCCGCAACTTCCCCGTCTTGCGATGCTCCTGGCCTGGACGACTGGCTTGCTCACGGTTTCCAAGACTGGAACGATTCATGTTGGACTCGCAAATGCTTTCCAGGAAAATCAATCCGATACAAGGGTGGCCTGCTTTTGGGCAAACCTTCTACATCACTAGTCGATGGCGCACTCCCTGAGGTGATAGCGATGAGTGCCTCTGGTCTTTGATCAAAAAAACCGAGACGAAGTTCATTGCCCCGGAAATGGATGGCGAGACGCTATGCGATCCGTGAAACGTCTTAGCGCCCAACGTTTCCCTTCATGATCAAAAAAATTAAGAAAAGGGCGGGAAATTTTTCCGAGCGGGAATGACGCGTTGCAAGTTGTTGGTCGTTTTCCATTGCTGCAACTTGCAGTGCTAGAGATCCAGCGGGATAATTTGGAAGCGTGCAGCGATCAACTGGCCTCCGAAGTCACGAACGGCTTTTTGCTCCCATGAATACCCCATCGATCGATGTGTATCGCGAACTGCGAAGCATGGCGAAGGTCCTCATGAGGGGTGAGCGGCGGGGGCACACTCTGACGCCCACCGATCTGTTTCATGAGGCCTATTCGCGGCTCAATCCCTTCCTCTCGACCTCCGAGAAAGACATCGAGGAGTTCCTGGGCTTATTCGCGGTGACGATGAGACGGGTGCTTGTCGAGCATGCTCGAAAACGGGCTCGTCGAACGCGTCGACTCCATAGCATGGCTATCATTGCGGACCGATTTTCGACGGTCTTGGAGTCGCAGCCATGGAATAGACAGGCCGACAGGTTGCTCGATCTGGACCTTGCCCTCCAGCGCCTGGCAGCAATCTATCCTCTGCATGCGAAAGTGGTCGAACTAAAGTACTTCGGTCGGTTATCGGTCCATCAATGCGCAGACCATTTGGACATAGGACCAGCCACGGTGCAGCGATACTGGCAATTCGCCAGGGCCTGGATCGGTCGGGAAATGCAAAAGATCGATGAAGGCAGAAAGTAGATTCCCTCAGCAACTATCGACTGCGACTGCCATGCATCCCTCCGAACTGCCGCTTGATGAGCTTCTGGAAAAGGCACTGGGCATCGCCAATCGCGACGAACGGGAAAGGTGGTTGCAAGAGCACCTTGGAAAGGACGAAGAGAAACTTTCCGAGCTGCGTTCTTTGATCTTTTCTTCCGAGAAAACGCTCTGGATCGATACGCCCTTGCAGGTTGTCCGCGAAGAGCTGGATGAACTGCCACCACTGGATGAAGTGCAAATTGGCCCATTCGAACTCCTGCGTTGCATCGGGCGAGGGGGAATGGGTGAGGTCTATCTGGCGCGGCAGCACCACCCGGTCCAACGTCTGGTGGCGATCAAGGTGATCCAGCGGGAACTGGAGAACGCACAGGTTCTGGAACGGTTTCGAAGTGAACAGCAGACCCTCGCAAACATGGAGCATCCAAACATCGCTCGAATCATCGATGCGGGTGTGACGGAGTCGGGGTCCCACTACATCGCCATGGAGTATGTCCAGGGGGCTCAGTTGCTGGAGCATATCCAGTCCAAGAAGCTAGACCTCCGGGGAAGAATTCAGCTGGTTCTCCAGATCTGCCTTGCCATTCAGCACGCGCATCAGAAGGGTACGATTCACCGGGATATCAAGCCAAGCAACGTTCTTGTATCGGTAGTGGATGGGAAACCACTGGTGAAAGTGATCGATTTTGGGGTTTCCAAAGCATGCGGCTCCCAGGATCATTCTGAGCCAACCTTGGGGCGGGAAGAGCGATCCAAGAGAATCGTCCTCAAGGGGACCTATACAGGAGTATCGCCAGGGACTCCGCGATTCATGAGTCCTGAGCAGTATGCTTCCGCTGGAAAAAGCATCGACACGCGGAGCGATATCTATTCGCTGGGAGCTTTGCTGTACAACGTTTTGGTCGATTCACCTCCCTTCGACGATGTGCCGGTGGAC
>JBJSWM010001008.1:0-608 GCA_046085865.1 Pirellulaceae bacterium | reverse complement strand
TCTTTCCTTTTCCCGGCTCAGGCACCCATGGATCGTCATCGATTTAGGAAAGATCGGTCATCCAGCGATGAGGGAAGCTGCGATGCGATGCAGTCGCCTGGTCTTGGTGACTCGCCGCGAGTTTGTGTCGCTCACCAAATCCAAAGGTCTGTTGGATCTTCTGGGTACTTTGGGCGTCAAGGCGCATCAGATCGTTGTGATTGCCAATCATGACGGAGAGCCTGGGCAGTTGTCGGTTCGAGAGTCAGAGGAATTGCTGGGGCGAAAAATCGATCTGCGGCTCCCTTATGCATCGCGACCTCATTTGACCGCCATGCATGGTGGCGTGCCGCTAGTCACATCGCAGCCCTGGTCGATTTGGGCATGGCGACTGATTAGTTGGTTGAAGAAGGAAGTTTCCCGGTCCTTAGTTCGTGCCTAGGCGCATTTTGGGTACGCGAATTGCAGGGATTTAGGAAGTGATCGGTTTGGTTGCGTGCGGAAGAAGGTTTCCAAAGGTGTGAAGCGATGGCATGGTTGCTGAGGCCAAAAAAGAACGACGCCGGGCCCCATGAAGCTGTCCAGGTGCCAGGTGCTGAGTCTACGCAAGCGGTCGGCGAAGGCGCTGG
>JBJSWM010001007.1:0-1186 GCA_046085865.1 Pirellulaceae bacterium | reverse complement strand
TTGCGTTGGATGGAGTTGCCTGAAGCGCGGCGGCGGCCTTCTTCGCGGTGGTGTCCCAGCTGGCGAACTCAAGACACCACTGCCGCGCGGTGGTGCCCAGGGACTGCCGCAGTTTCGGGTCGCTCCATAAGCGTTCCAGGTAGTCGATCCAATGCGATGGTTTCTTAGCCACTAGGCAGGGCGACAGTTGGGAGTCATCGATTCCGTTCATCGCCATCGGGCTGGCGATGATGGGCAATTGCATCCCGCTGGCTTCCAGCAGCTTGTTCTTGATGCCCGCCCCGGAGATGAAGGGCAGCACAACGACCTCGGAGCTGGAAACTGCGTCGCGGATATCGGGGCTGTCGGCCACTAGATCGAACTGGAACTGTTGGGCCATCTGACGGATTTCTTCGGTGGGGGCAAAGCCGTAGACGTGGAAGCTGGCATCCGGATGGCGTTGGCGGACCTCCCGCCAGACATGCTCGCTGAACCATCGCACAGCGTCGATGTTGGGTGGAAAATCTAGTCGCCCCCAGAAGACGCAGCTTTTGGGCTTCTTCGCGACGTCGCGTGGTGAGAAGAAATGGGCGTCCACACCATTGGGAACGCAGTCGAAGGAAGCCGTGGGCATCCAGAATCTGCCATAAGCGGCATCGCGTGGGGAGACGACCCAGACGCGATCGGTCAGCTTGGAGTGCGTCCGTTCGTAAATCGCTCCAATCGCTGCCATCTTCAGGTTGCCCCAAGTGGAGGGCTTGGAGGGTATCAATAGGGAAAGGTGGTGAAGGACCGCATCATCGGCCGCGTACCAGACCCTTTTGCATTGGATGTCTCCGGCCAGCAGCGGCAGCAGCTCGCGACCGGAAATCACCACCACTTCCGCCCCGCTCGATTCGACCGCCGCCTGCGTTGCCGGAATCCACTTGGGGTCGATCCCCCAGAAGGAAACGAAACGGCGTTGCCAGTAGGTCAGTGGCGGATCGGCGGGAAGCCGACTGCTTTGGGATACATCCTGGCCGCACTGGGACCAATGCAGTTGAAGGCCTTCCAGCGCCTTGTCGTCCGATGGTTCCAGCGACAACAGGGAGATGGGGTGACCTTGCTTCTGTAGATGAAGCATCATCTGGTAGGTATGGACATCATGCCCGGAGGCGCGGGGCCATGCAAATCGTCGCTTGACGAAGAGAAATTTCATCATTCAGGC
>JBJSWM010001006.1:0-1001 GCA_046085865.1 Pirellulaceae bacterium | reverse complement strand
CGCGGCAGGGTGTCCAGATAGGTGGGCCATCCCTCCTGCAGCATCTGTGCGAACCGGCTGGCGCCTCTGGCGACCACTCCCTTGCCTGCATTTCCCCCTTCAATCAGCATCCGACTGCTGGACACCTGAAGGCTCTCCAGCAACCAGGCGCTGACATTGGTCCCATCCTGAAAGTGCTTGGAAGCCATTGGCCCGGTGAGAACCACTCCGAAGTACACCCTCTCCAGTCGCTTCCGAGTCGACTGAAGCTTGGATCTCACTTCCCCGACTTCCATTTGGGGCACTCCACAAAGAATCGCCTCCATTCCCTCGGGAATCGAAAAGGTATCTGTCTTTCGGAAGCGATGGTTCTCGATCCATCGGGGAATCTCACTGGAGCACCACAGTCCATTCCACAATCGAGCCATCAGATCCCCGTCGTCAAAAAGCGGGTCTCTTCGATCCTTGGCGGTCCTGGACAGTTGATCCACTAGCTGGCGAAATCCAAAACCTGGAATCCGATCGGCCTTTCCTGGCCGCTTGCGACCGGGCACCACTACCATCGTGTTGGCATCGTTCTTCCACGGAACCAGTTCCAACTCGGTGATTTCGATGTCGGCATAGCCGATGTGAACACAGAGAAGTTTTCCAGGCGGAGTGGCCGAAGAAGCTTCATCGATGTCGATCTGGTTACCGTAGCTCACAAACCATTCGAACGCTGCCGCAATCGGTCGCCATAGTAATCTTGCTCGAATGTTCTCTTTCTGAAACGAATCGAGCAATTCCTGCTGGAGGGAGACATTCCAGTGATTGGGTACCGCTACGACGAGATTCTTTTCGCTGTTGGGGCGCAACTGGGAGATCGCTGCTGCCAGACAGTCGGTACAGGAAAGCTGTGTTTGTACTCCCTGCTGCCAGTACCAGCTGTTTCCATGTTCGATGCGATGCAGCAACCCTCCCAGGGGCAGCCTTCCGCTGCCGGACGCAGTGTCAACAATCGCTTCTGGCGGCCAATTCCTACC
>JBJSWM010001005.1:0-3184 GCA_046085865.1 Pirellulaceae bacterium | reverse complement strand
GATTCGGCAGGCTGCTCCATTTTTTGAGTCGATCCGACCTGGGGGAGGGTAAAGAACCGATCTCACTCTGCCCGTTGGATGCAAGACTTGCCATGGATCTCACCCTCCCTGTGGGAGGATCGCGAGGAACGAGTTGGGAGGGCCCTTTTCCTTTAGCACAAAACCAACTCAGAACATGCTGACTCAACCGAACATCCATCTTGCCCTCCCCGCTTCGTCGTTCCTCCTCCGCGACCCTCCCTGGGGGAGGGTAAAGAACCGATCTCACTCTGCCCAAGGGCCGATCCTGCTACCTGGGGAGGGAGGATGGTATCGAGCTCTTGTTGCAGACGTGCTGCGTCGACAAACTGGGTCGCTCGCCATCCTGCCGCGCGAGCTCCTTCGACATTCTCGGCTCGATCATCGATGAAGAAAATCGATTCAGGCCCAACGCCCGCCATCCGCTCGGCGGTGCGATAAATCGACAGGCTCGGCTTCATCGCATGGACGCGATAGCTCAAAACGATCGGATCAAACCAGCCGACGACCGTTTCCATCGGATGCCGCTGCAGCCACTCCCAATGCGCCTCACAGGTATTCGATAGCAGCCCCATGCCCACTCCAGCCTGACGGCACCGCTGCAGCACCGGCACCATGTCCTGTTGGACTTTGAACATCGCCCCGGCAGCATCGAGCAATTCGTCGTGATCGACTGGATGGTGCCCGATGGCCAGCAACCTAGCCGCAAATGTCTCACTGGTGATATCGCCTCGTTCGTAGGCATCCTCCAAGCCATGATCGAACAGAAGGGTACGCACCGATTCACCTGGCACCCCAAGCAACCTTGCCAGATTTGCCACCATCACCTGATGGTCAAAGTCGACCAGCACCTTACCGAGGTCAAAAAAGAAGAAGAGATCGGCGGTTGGCTTTGGTGGCATGGTGAGGCAAAGAAATCCGAATGAGGGAACCAAGAAAGTGGGACTCAGGCGATCCGCCAGTGCTTCAAGTGTACTTGCGGGAAGCGATTCCCTGGGATCCCATCGGCATCGATCCTCTGGCGAACCTTCTTCGCGGAGCGAACGGGAACGATTACATTAGGTGGTCCTGGCTCGGCAAGCACCTGTACCGGCTGCCCAACCGGCTCATCCCAGTCTGACTCACCTCGGTCTGGCTCCCCCATTCCATCCCCTTTCCCCTGAATCGAAGGAAAGCAACCACGATGTCCCGTCCGCTGAATCCCTACAGCTCCCGCATCACGCAACCCAAAAGCCAGGGCGCTTCGCAGGCGATGCTATATGGGACCGGGCTGACCCCGGAGGACATGAACAAGCCACAGGTAGGGATCGCCAGCATGTGGTATGAGGGGAATACCTGCAACATGCACCTGAACGACTTAGCGGCCTCGGTCCGTCAAGGGGTTGTGGAAGCGGGTTTGGTCGGGATGCGATTCAATACGATCGGAGTTAGCGATGGGATTTCGATGGGCACCGACGGGATGAGTTTTTCACTGCAGTCTCGCGACCTGATCGCCGATTCCATCGAAACGGTCATGGGGGCGCAGTGGTACGACGGGCTGATCGCGATTCCAGGCTGCGACAAGAACATGCCTGGATGCTTGATTGCGATGGGTCGTCTAAACCGGCCTTCACTGATGGTCTACGGAGGAACGATACGGCCTGGAAAATGGAATGGGCAGACGCTTGATATCGTCTCGGCCTTCCAGTGCTTCGGCCAGTTTCTCTCTGGACAGATCGACGATCAGGAGCGATCGCAGATCGTGCGCAACTCGTGTCCTGGGGCGGGGGCCTGTGGCGGGATGTACACCGCCAACACCATGGCCTCGGCGATCGAAGCCCTCGGTATGTCGCTCCCTTACTCCGCATCGATCCCTGCCGTCGACCCGGCCAAGCATACCGAATGCATCGCAGCTGGCCACGCCATGCGGAAGCTGATGGAACTCGATTTGAAGCCGCGGGACATCATGACCCGATCTGCATTCGAGAACGCCATGACGGTGGTGATGGCCTTGGGCGGCAGCACCAATGCCGTGCTTCACCTGATCGCCATGGCGCACGCGGTGGATGTCCCCCTTGGGCTGGATGACTTTCAGCGGGTTTCCGAACGCATCCCCTACCTTGCAGATCTCAAACCAAGCGGCAAATGGGTGCAGGAGGATTTGCACTCGGTCGGTGGGACTCCTGCGGTGATGAAGTACTTGCTTCAGGAAGGGCTGCTCGATGGTTCCTGCCGGACGGTCACCGGAAGGACGCTGGCGGAAAACCTCAGTGACCTCCCCGGGCTCAAAGAAGGCCAGTCGATTGTTCGCAGCGTAGGAAACCCGCTCAAGCCAACCGGACACATCCAGATATTGCGCGGCAACTTGTCGCCTGAAGGTGCGGTCGCAAAGATCACCGGGAAGGAGGGACTGGTCTTCTCGGGTCCCGCTCGCTGCTACGACGGGGAAGAGGCCATGCTGGAGGCACTGCAGCGG
The DNA here is from genome assembly GCA_046085865.1 of Pirellulaceae bacterium. GTDB lineage: Bacteria > Planctomycetota > Planctomycetia > Pirellulales > Pirellulaceae > JBEISR01. The sequence continues at coordinate 711 of JBJSWM010001005.1, read as the reverse complement.
AAGGAGATCCAGAAAGGGGATGTCATCATCATTCGCTACGAAGGACCCAAGGGAGGCCCGGGGATGCCCGAAATGCTGACCCCCACCTCGGCCATCATGGGTGCCGGACTGGGCTCCGACGTCGCCCTGCTGACCGACGGCCGCTTCTCCGGTGGTTCCCATGGCTTCATCGTCGGCCACATCACCCCGGAAGCTCAGGTGGGGGGACCTCTGGCTCTGGTGCAGGATGGGGACATGGTGACCATCGATGCGGAAAACAATCGGCTCTCGGTCGATCTTTCCGACCAGGAACTGCAGACGCGACGCCGATCCTGGACGGCCCCCCCACTCAAAGCGACTCGGGGTACCCTCTACAAGTACATCCAGTTAGTCCGCAGCGCCTCCGAAGGATGCATCACCGACGGCCGACCGAATTCCTGAAAGAAAGCGATTTGGCGAGCCACAGGCGATGTCATGCATCGCCTGGGAGGCAACTCCATGCAGTGCCACCACCTTTTGAATCGTTTTGCTAGCTCTCAAAAGGTGCCACCCACCTTTTAGCTCTCAAAAGGTGCCACCCACCTTTTGAGATTCCGTCGCTAGCTCTCGAAAGGTGCCACCCACCTTTTGAGATTCCGTCGATTGCTGCTATTGGACGGTTCAGGAACGGAGTGCTAGGCGGTCTGCATGGCAGGGACGGCCATGCCACGGCTAGATTGCTAGCTCTCGAAA
>JBJSWM010001004.1:0-1021 GCA_046085865.1 Pirellulaceae bacterium | reverse complement strand
CAAGGGGCGTGTCATCACCCTGTCCTAATGCACCCTCCCCTTGGGAGGGTTGCAAGGCACAAAATGAGGGTGGGTCATTTGCAGTTGCATCGGCTAACCCTACTTCACCCTCCCCTTGGGAGGGTCGCGAGGCACGAGCGGGGAGGGCTTGAACTCAGCGCAGCTCGGACCGCTTCATGGACGTAGTCGGATTCCGTCAGCCATCCACTGCAGGGTCCGGACCGCCGCCTCGATTGTCTCTTCGATCATCCCTGGCTCATGCTGAATCGAAAAGAAAAGTGCCTCGAACTGACTGCAAGGGAAATAATGTCCTTGATGAATCATCCCCCAGAAGAAATCGGCGTAACGGGATCGGTCCGATCGATCGGCTTGCGTCCAGTTGGTCACCGGATGGTCGTTGAAGAAAAGGGTCATCATGCTGCCGACCCTTTGCAATTGATGAGCGATGCCTGCTTCAGAGGCGGCCTGCGACAGTCCTTCACCCAGCCTGCGGCCAAGCGAATCAAGCATCTCATACGGCGACTCTTCGATCAGCATCCGGATGGTTTCCAGACCGGCAGCAGTGGCCAATGGGTTGCCGCTGAGCGTTCCGGCTTGAAAGACTTTTCCAGCCGGAAGCACCTGGTCCATCCATGCCGCTTTTCCGCCATAGGCTCCTAGAGGCAACCCACCACCGACAATCTTCCCCAGCGTTGTGATATCGGGCTCGATCCCCCACAGGCTCTGGGCACCCCCCAAGGCGACTCGGAACCCTGTCATCACTTCATCGAAGATCAGGGCGGCACCATACCTTGTGCATCGATCTCGCAGCGCTGCGAGAAACGCGTTGGTCGGTACCACCAGTCCCATGTTGCCTACCACCGGTTCCAGAATCACACCCGCAATCTGGTCCCCCCGCTCGGCAAACGTCCGCTCCAACTGTCCCAGGTCGTTGTACTCCAGGACAATCGTGTCGCGGCTGGCCCCTTCGGTGACCCCAGGAGAATCCGGCACGCCCAGCGTGGCGGCAGATGAGCCGGCG
>JBJSWM010001003.1:0-2253 GCA_046085865.1 Pirellulaceae bacterium | reverse complement strand
ACTTGGCAGACCGCGTGGTACGTGGTGCTACCGACGGCGATGAGCGGAATATTCAGTGCCGTGATGGTTGGATTCGGACGCGCGGTGGGAGAAACGATGGTGGTGCTCATGGCCGCTGGCAACACGCCGCTGATGGACGTCAGCCCATTCAATGGATATCGAACCATGTCGGCAACCTTGGCAACCGAACTTCCAGAAGCCGCGCGGGGCACCACCCACTTTCGAACACTTTTCCTCGCCGCGCTGCTCCTTTTTGTCATCACGCTTCTAGCCAACTCGATCGCCGAATGGGTCCGTATCCGTTACCGCAAACGCTTTGTTCAGCTCTAAGCGAGTGGTCTTTATGCCGCCCCGAACCTCCGCGAATCACAATAGCATGACTGCGAACACGCCGCGAATGCCCAGACCAAGACCAGGACAGAAGGCCGAGGGTGAGGTCTGGATTTGGCTGACCGGCGGCACCCTGGCTCTTTGCGTCGCCATGATTGTCGGCCTGCTAACACTCTTGGCTTGGCAAGGCATGCGGAATTTCTGGCCCAAGCCGCTGCTGATGGTCCCCACGAAGTCCGGTGAGCTGATTCTTGGAAAGCTGCAGGGCGAAGAGCGATCGAAAGACGCAGCCACTCTTCCGATCGGTCAAGAAGGCCAAACGACGGCCAGGACCGAATCGAATCTCTCCAGAGGCAGACGTCTTTATCTGCGCACCGGGAATTTCGAATGGACCAATCGGCACTTCACCTACGTCAGCGATAGCGACAGCGATCTCAAAGAAGCTTGGCAGCCCCTAGATGCCTGGGCACTGGAACGACGGAAACTGGGCCGCCTGTTTGCCTTCCCAACACGCATGGTATGGCATGCACCTCGCTTCCCGGACGCGATGGCAGAACAGATAGCGCAGTGCCTGGAAGCGGTGAAAAGGGTCGAGGCGGAATCAGAAACTGCCCCTCCCTCGACGCTGCACCCAATTCTGGAAGATCATCAGCAGACGTCGCTGCAAAACGGTCTGGTCCGCTGGATCGACCAGCGCCGCGACGAAGGATACCTGATCTGCCAACAGCAGGCAGATGGTTCGCTGATCGCCTCGAGTGACGAGGCAGACCTGTTCGGGACCTCCACCTCACCCATGGTTGCTTGCCTCGATGCCGGCGAAGGTTTCAACCTTCGTTTCGCATCCTGGCTGCAGCATGCTCAGCGTCACGTCGCCGAAGGAGAACGTCTTCAAAAAGCAATCAGCCGCATCGATGCCCACATCGAGAAGGCGCGACTGAAGCTGCGACAATATGAAATCGACCACCGGAAAAATCTACTTTCTAGGTTGGCGGATCTGGAGCAAACAGCGACCGCTTTTGCTACCAATCAGCAGAAAATAAACCACGCCTCTTCGCGACTCAAACAGCTTGCGATCGATCCCTCGCTGGCCGACCGACTTGCCCCGATCCTAAGCGAGTGCCTTCGGTGGTTGGATTCGGCACGAACTGCGGCAGCAGGAAGATGGAACGAGCTGCAAACGGAGTTTTGGGCCAATCATCCCGACGCGGATGCCGAAGACAGGTCGGTCGTGGAGGTTTATCTGGAGCGGCTGGTGAGCGGGCGGATGGAGTCGGCCGCCATCCAGGATAAGCTGGAAGTCGCATTGGCAACTCAAAACGAACAGTTGGTGACTTGGTCGATCCCCCAGCAACTCAAAACCCTTCCCCAGCCACAAGCGACTTCCGATCGATGGCTGGATTCGGATCAGGCGAGGAATTGGTTAAGCCAGGAGATTCCTGGAGCGGACCCTGCCGGTTGGCGCTGGGAGGAAAGAAAGCTAGGAGATCGTGGCACCTGGTGGACGGGGAAGCAGCCTGCCATCGGGACGCGGTATCTCTGGTATTCAGGCCCAACCGATAATCAGGGTGCAACGGCTTCTCTTCTGCCTGTGCATGAAGTATCGATGGCCGAAATCGTAAGAGGCTTTCGTCCCAACGCTCTGTCGGCAATCGAGAAGTGGAAGGTTTATGGCGACCGCTGGTGGGAACTTGTCTCCAGCAACCCGCGGGAGGCAAACAGCGAAGGAGGACTGTTCCCTGCAATCTGGGGAACGATCGTCATGACGATGATCATGACGCTGGTTGGGGTACCTTTTATGTTACTTCTACTTCTACTTCTACTTCTACTTCTACTTTTACTTCTACTTCTACTTCTACTTCTACTTCTACTTCTACTTCTACTTCTACTTCTACTTCTACTTCTACTTCTACTTCTACTTCTACT
>JBJSWM010001002.1:0-4719 GCA_046085865.1 Pirellulaceae bacterium | reverse complement strand
GAGCGATTCCGCCCTGTTGGGGTGCGAGGAATTGTTCGAAGATTTCAGGATTCCGTTGTTAGGGGATGCAATGGCCAACGGCCTGTGCCGACTTGGGAAATCGGGTCGAAGTCAGATGGGTTCGCTCCCCGGATTTTCGATCGCCGCCACGGGAATCGGTCTTCCCGAGCAGCAGGTGACCAACGAAGATTTGGCCGCACTGGGTTGCGATAGCGAGTGGATCGTCCAGCGAACTGGGATTCACCAGCGGCGTAAAGCGGGCGAACATCAGTCGTCTGGCGACTTGGCGTACCAGGCGGCAATCGACTGCCTGAAGCGGGCTGGCGTGGCACCTGCCCAGGTCGATCTGGTGGTTGTCGCCACCCTGACTCCCGACCATGCCACCCCTTCCACTGCTTGCCTTCTGCAAGCCCGCCTGGGCTGCATCGCACCGGCCTTCGATTTGAATGCTGCCTGCTCGGGATTCCTGTACGCTTTGGTGGTCGCTGGCCACATGGTTTCTAGCGGTTTCAGCCGCTGCGCGCTGGTGGTCGGTAGCGAGGTGATGAGCCGCACGGTCAGTCCAACCGACCCCAAAACCTACCCGCTCTTCGGCGATGGCGCCGGCGCGGTCCTTCTGGTCCCCTCCCAAACCCCGGATGGAACGCCACTCCCGCAAAGCGGCCTAATCGCCTACACCCTGGGCTCGGAAGGCGAAGGTGCCAGTCAGCTTTGCATCCCCGCTGGCGGCAGCCGCGAACCGTTGACTCCAGAGCGGCTTGCCCAGGGCCGCCAGTACATGACGATGGATGGCCGATCGGTCTTCAAGTGGGCGGTGCGTGTGGTGGCCGATGCCATTCGCGATACCTTGGCCGACGCGCAAATGCCCCTAGAGGAGGTCGCCATGTTTGTGCTCCATCAAGCCAATATCCGAATTTTGGATGCTGCAGCCCAAGAGCTGGGGATTCCATCCGAAAAAATGTTTATCAACCTCGACCGTTACGGAAACACCTCCGCTGCCAGCGTCCCACTGGCGCTGCATGAGGCGGCGATCGAGGGACGTTTTCAGCGGGGAGATCCGATTCTCCTATGCGGCTTCGGTGCTGGACTCACCTGGGGATCGGCGCTGATTCGCTGGTAACCCCCAACCTCCAACTCGGGAACGATTCCTCCCATGAGACTCTGGATCTGGTTGATTGTTCTTTTGGCGATGCTCGGTGGCGGCGGCTATCTGGGATATCGCCCTGCCCTCCAGTACTGGGAAGCTCGCAATCAACCCAAGTGGCGGTTTCTTCCAGTGGAGAAGGGAGACCTCAAGCACTTGGTCAACGCCACCGGGAAGGTGGAACCGGTGCAAAGAGTCTCCATCGGCGCGGTCGTCAGTGGACCGGTCGAAGAATTGCTGGTCGACTTCAATTCCCCCGTCACCAAAGGCCAGCTTTTGGCGCGCATCGACCCCAGCCTCTATCAGTCTGCCGAACAGCGCGACCAAGCCATGCTCAAGACGCGTCAAGCCGAAGTCTTGCGGGCCCAAGCGCTGCTCAGTCAAGCGGAGAACGAGGAGAAACGCGCCCAGGAACTTTTTTCCGCCAATCAGAATTTCATCTCGGAAACCGAACTGGACCAACTGCGATTCAACCGCCAGGCCAGACAGGCCGAATGCACGGTCGCCGAAACGGCTGTGGCGCAGGCACTGGCTCAGCTGCAGAACTCCACCACCAATCTTTCCTACACCGAGATCCGATCTCCGGTCGATGGCATCATCGTCGAACGCAAGGTCGACAAAGGACAAACGTTGGCCGCTCAGTTTCAGACCCCCGAAATGTTCGTGGTCGCTCCAGAAATGCAGCAGCGCATGCATATCTATGCCTCGGTCGATGAAGCCGACATCGGTTATATCCGCAGCGCCCAGTCCTCCGGCCAGCCCGTACGCTTCACCGTCGACGCCTACCCCGAACGGATTTTCGATAGCGGGAAGATCGTTCAGGTGCGGCTGAGCAGCAAGGAGGAGCAAAGCGTGATCACCTACCCGGTCATCGTGGAGACGCCCAACGAAGACCTCAGCCTCCTCCCAGGCATGACCGCCAATCTCTCCTTTCAGATCGAATCCAGAGAGGCAGTCCTGAGACTTCCCAACGCTGCCCTCCGCTTTTACCCCGATCGCAAATGGGTTCACCCCGACGACCGACCAGTGCTCGATGGCGTCGATCAACAGAAGAACATGGGAGAGTCGAACGAAAGTCGGTTGCAGTCGGCAGAGGAAACGTACGACGCCAACCGCCGGCGGATGCGCCGCCATGTCTGGGTGGTCGACGGCAAACTGCTGCGGGCTCGCGAAGTCACCCTCGGCATCTCCGACAGCCGCTTCACCGAAATGCTGGAAGGCAACCTGACCGAAGGGGAGGTGCTGGTCATCGGGGAGCAACCCAAGACATGATCAGTCGGATCGACTGCCCTGTCGCGACGGCTTCCGCCGTTGCTTCAAAAAGGAGCTCGTCGCGATGAAACTGGCTGCCATCCTTCGAATCGCCCTGCGCGCGATCGCCAAGAACAAAATGCGCGCCAGCCTCACCGTGCTGGGGGTGGTCATCGGCATCGCCGCCGTCACGGCGATGGTCTCGATCGGCCTGTCGGCCAGCCAACTGGTGCAGGGAGAATTTCAGAACCTGGGAACCAATGTCATCGTCGTCCTCCCCGGTAACCAGCAGACCCAAGGAGCCCGTCGCGCGCTGATCCCCTCGCTGACCCCCGGCGATGTCTCCGCCATCCAGAAGGAATGCAACGCCGTTCTGGCCGCCTCCCCCATGGTCTTCAGCACCGGCAACGCGATCTTCGGCAATTCCAACTGGACCCCCAAGGAAATGGTCGGCGTCGGCAGCGATTACCTGACGGTGCGCAACTGGCAGATTCGACTCGGTGATTTCTTCACCGATCGCGATATCTCCAACGCGAACAAGGTCTGCGTCATCGGTCAGACCGTCGTCAAAAAACTGTTTCAAACCTCCAATCCAATCGGCGAATCGATCCGCATCAACAAGATCCCTTTCGAAGTCGTCGGCGTGCTGCAGGCCAAAGGGGCCAACATGGTGGGCGACGATCAGGACAACATCATCCTGCTACCCTACACCACCGTCCGAAAACGACTGCAGCGCAGCAACTTCAACAATGTCGATATCATCCTCGCCTCGGCCCGTTCGGTCGACCAGATGAAACTGGCGCAGACCGAAATGGAAGGACTCCTCTCCGATCGCCATCGCATCGGACCCGGTCAACCCTCCGACTTCGAGGTGCAGAACACCACCGAGATCGCTGGAGTCTTCAGCATCATCACCGGGACGCTGACCGCCATGCTGGCCGCCATCGCAGGGATCTCACTACTGGTAGGTGGCGTTGGGATCATGAACATCATGTTGGTTTCAGTCACCGAACGAACGCGCGAAATCGGCATCCGGATGGCGGTCGGTGCGCGGCCCGGCGATATCCTCCGTCAGTTTCTGGTCGAGTCGATGCTGCTGTCGCTGCTGGGTGGCATCGTCGGTGTGCTGCTAGGCATCTCCGCATCCATCGGGTTGATCTGGCTGATCAACGCTGTCTCTGCCGGACGCCCATGGCCGATCGTCGTCAGTTGGCCCGCTGCAGTGGCCAGCCTTCTGTTTTCCGCCGCCGTCGGCATTGGATTCGGCTATTACCCCGCTTGGCGCGCCAGCCGTCTGGACCCGATCGACGCCCTCCGCTACGAATAGATCGACTGGCCGCCAGCCTGCTTCCCCTTCCCTTCCCTTGAGACGGTCGATCATGCACCTTCACCCGCCGCGCCATTCCATCCGTTTCTCACTTTGCCTGCTGCTGGTTTCCCTCCTACCGCCCTTGCTGTCGGCTCAAGAACCCGCCACTCCATCCCAGGTGATCGAGATCCGAGAAGCCTTCGTCACCGCGCCGCCTCGCAGTGGCGGGCGCGCCCGAGTCTCCATTCCAAAAGATCTCCTGGAAGCCGCTTCGCTTGATGGAAAACTCCTTTGGCCCGATGCAGCGAACGACACTTCGCCAAGCAGCGAAGGAATCGATCCGTGGCGCAAACTGACAGCCGACCCCCAAGGCGGCTTCTCGGATCGCGCGTTGGCGGGGGGCTGGATGGTCGCCTACGTCGACCTGCCCGAAGAAGGGATCTGGATGCTGGAAGCCCAAGGCCATGGATCAGTCCGCATCAACGATGCCCCGCGCGTTGGCGATGTCTACAGCAATGGCACAGCGGCCATCCCAGTCCTGCTTCCATCGGGGCAAAGTCGACTGGTCTTCACCGGAGGCCGCGGCCGCATCTCCGCTCGGCTCACGGCCCCCACCAAGCCACTGTCGCTCTCCCTGCGCGATACCACCCTGCCCCATCTGATCCGCCACCAGACCGATCCCCTTTGGGGCGGCCTGATGCTGGTGATCGCCAGCCCTTCACTCCCCGACCAACTGGCCGTCCGCACCTCGGGCGACTCCCTCCTCCCAACCACCACCGCCGTACCACCCACTCTTCCCATGACGATCCGCAAAGTCCCTTTTTCTGTTGCCGTCGATCCCTCCACTTGGAAAGACCTTCCTGAGTCGAAATCAGCGCTAAAGGTGAAGATCGAATTGGTGCAAGGAGCAACATCCGGAGATGGAACCGTGCTCGACACCGTCGAGGTCGAACTCCCCATCCGCTCGGCAGACGCTTTCCATCGTCGTACCTTCATCAGCCAGATCGATGGCAGC
>JBJSWM010001001.1:0-2830 GCA_046085865.1 Pirellulaceae bacterium | reverse complement strand
ACGAACCCATCGCGAACTGATGGCCAAGACTCCTGCTGACGATCGCTTTGAGAAGCGTCGAAAATACGAACCAGCTTGCTCGGGTGTGGTGCTCTACCTGGGGCTGAAAAAGAAGTACGATCACCTGCTGCATCACAATTTTGTCTTCTCTCGCGATCCCCACGAAGAGTTCGAAGCGATTTATCGACGAGGCGAGCCAGCACCTGATCCCACGGCATACCTTTGCGCACCTTCAATCAGTGAGCCCCAGGTGGCGCCGCCGGGTGGCGAGGCGCTTTACATCCTGGTTCACACACCCTATTTGCGCGAGCATCACGACTGGAAGAAAATGTTGCCAGAGTACCGGGAAGTGATTCTTCGGAAACTGGAGACAACAGGCAAAATGCCCGATATCCGGGAACGGATCGTCACAGAAAATGCGCTGACACCCGAGGGAATCCATAAGAGGTATCGGGTCCTCCAGGGGGCGATCTATGGGTTGGCCAGCCATGGCAAGTATCTGGGCGCCTTCAAGCCAGCCAATCGCAGCCCGGATATGCGCGGCCTCTATCTCGCGGGCGGGGCAGCTCATCCCGGCCCCGGGATGCCGATGGTGATGATGAGCGGATGGATCGCAGCCGATGCACTCGATCAAGACGCGCAGAAGGGACTTCTGGAGAAGACGCGTTGATGGTCGCCAGGCAGCAGCATGTGGATGTCCCTTCGGCATGGCTGGTGCGTGGGTTCGTCGGCTACTCACGACGACTCATGCGGAAGCATTTTCATGCCTTCGCGGCAGACACTCGTGCCCTGACTCAAGTTCCAGTCCCGCCCCATGCCGCACTGATCGTCTACGCCAATCATCCTGGCTGGTGGGATCCGCTGGTGGCCGTGCTGCTGAAGGAGCGGCTTTTTCCGGATCGACATTTGTTTGCACCGATCGATCAAGAAGCACTCGAGAAGTATCGCGTTCTCAAGAAACTAGGGTTCTTCGGTATCGAGAGAGATCGACGATCGGGGGTGGCTGCTTTTTTGCAGAACTCTCGCAATATCCTTCAGCTCCCTTCGGCTTCGATCTGGCTGACCCCCGAAGGAAGATTTTGCGACCCTCGCGATCATCAAGCGGAATTGATGCCAGGGCTGGCTCACTTGGCTAGCCGCTGGGAGGAAGCGAAGTCAGATGGCCAGCCCAAGCCATTGGTCCTGATCCCGCTGGCGATCGAATATCCTTTCTGGGAAGAGAAGCTTCCTGAAGCTCTCTGCCGTTTTGGCTCTCCGATGATTGCGAGTGGAGGCGACAAGTCGACATGGCAACAGCAGCTGACTGAAGCGTTGCGAACCGCGCAACGGACACTTGCCAACGATGCCCTGAATCGACAAGTGGATCAATTCGATGAGGTGCTTTGGAGCGGTGCGACACGGACTTCCTGGTACGATCGGATGCGATCCTTGAGTGGTCGATGGCGGGGGAAACGGGTCGAACTATCTCATGGGAAGCTATTTCAAACTTCCGAAAAACGCAAAGGGAATCCCTGATGGCGTCGATCACCATGTGGATTTGCTCCCTCCTGATGATCCTTTTGGCTTGCCTCCCAGCGCTGATGGTACTGAAGAACTTGACGCTTTTCAGGACCGCCACCTGCGACCCAAAATGGCTGAATGAAGCTTGGAAACAGACAGTGCGTGTCGTGATCCCCGCACGCAATGAAGAAGCAACGATCGAACGATCTCTTCAGACTTTAGTGGCCAGCAACTTCCCCGGTTGGGAAGCGGTCGTTGTGGACGATGCAAGCGAGGACAGTACACCGCAATTGGTCGATCGCATCGCCCAGCACTTCCCGCAAATCCGAAGGATCGAGGCAGGGAAACTACCGGAAGGATGGAATGGGAAACAGCATGCGTGCTGGCGCGGAGCCCAAGGGGCAACCACCGACTATCTCCTCTTCCTGGATGCCGATGTGCGAATGACCCCCGACGCCATCCAGCGAATCGTCGCTCAGCAACTAGCCAGCCAACTGCCTCTTCTCAGCGGATTCCCTAAACAGGAAATGGGGACCTGGTCCGAACAGTGGATGATCCCGATGATGCATTTTCTGTTGCTTGGCTACCTGCCGATCGATCGCATGCGAGCAGGGACCGATCCAGCATTCTCTGCAGGATGCGGCCAACTGTTCTGCAGTCGCCGGGATGCCTACGAACAAACCGGCGGCCACTCGGCCATTCGCAGCTCCCGCCATGATGGAATCCAGCTTCCCAAAACCTATCGCCAAGCAGGGCTGGCGACCGATTTCTTCGATGCCAGCGATCTGGCTGTCTGCAGGATGTACCACAACGCCCAGCAGGTCCGGACTGGCCTGCTGAAAAATGCCACCGAGGGTATTGCCAGGATGCCACAGCTTGCGATCTTTACCTTGCTGCTGCTGGCTGCGTCGATCGGACCATGGATCCTTTTGGCCATCGCATGGGTACGAGACTGGCCGCTACTGCTCCAGGGACTTCTACTACTTGCAGGACTGGCCACCTGGATCCCACGCTTCTTGATTGCGAAGCGGCTGCAACAGCCGCTTTCCGGGGTGCTGGCACACCCCCTCTCCCTGCTTTGGTTTCTTCTGCTGCAGTGGAAAGCTTTCTCGTTGGCTCGCACAGGACGCTCCATCGCTTGGCGAGGCAGATCTAGCTGAATTGGCGGCAATGGCTCTGCATAGCCAATGCATGGAACCCATTGGCCAGGATCTTGTCTTGGCCACAGGTTGTGAGACGAAAACTGGCAGATGCGACAATTCCGTGGGGTAGCATGGTCCGCGATGGATGGAGCTGCAACAAAGTGGCCCCCCCGCTCGTTCCTCGCGAC
>JBJSWM010001000.1:0-2313 GCA_046085865.1 Pirellulaceae bacterium | reverse complement strand
CGATTCGAAGCGAAGTTCCGCGATTGGCCGCCAGGAACGTCCAGACTCGTTGGACTTCGACTTGATGCCGCGTCTCCCTCTGGGGCCACCATCGATTGCGATATCCCGAGTAAACCTTGCCGTCGGGAACATTTGGAACGCAAGTGATGACTCGGACTGAATGCCCCCTGTCGCTCCATCGCCTAGTCAACGCATCGACACGCGTCGCAGGAGCATTTCCTTCCGGTGCATAATAATGAGTCAGAAAGAGGATTTTCATGGCGGACTTGATTCTCTCTCTTGGCGACGTTGGATTCGGTCGGGTGCCTCCCCATGCTGCCATTTCCAGCGGGCGACGCATGGCTCACCCTCGACGGGATTCCAAAAAACCAACAGGTTGGGACGCAGGATGCGAACTCCCATTTGCGGACTGTAGGGCGACTGCATCAAATCCACCTGATCGGCTCCCTCCACCATCAGTTCCGCACGCCCTCCTGGCCCTTCGAAGACCCACCGATCGGCCAGCTGCTGGCCTACCCATCCCGGCGCCAAATGCCAGTGGCTGACTGCCTTGCGCCCCATCGCACCCTCAAGCCAGTCGTGGACAACCAAGTGACCTGGGGTCCAATGCCAACGCCGGCGATGAATCGTCGGTGCGTAGCCCGCATGTGACGCTTCCAGGGTCAAATGTCGATCGCTGAACTGAAAGTCCAGAACGGTCGGTTTCACCCGCTTCCCCACCCGAAAGCTCGACCACACTTCGCATGAATTCTCTCCATCGACCGTGACCGTGTTATGGGCAGCAGTCGATCGATCCCAATCTCGCTGCGTACCGGCGAGATAGTGAAAGACTCCTGTATCGGTCAACAAAGACTCCGATTGCCTCGACCATTCGAAGGTGAACAGATCGGCATGCCCATGACCGGGCTGGTGATCCGGACCGATGGGTGCAGCATCGATCCAAAGCGACTCCCCATCTTGGGAATGAAATCCATAATATCCCGCATCAGGCAACGCCCAGGCCCCGGGACACCTGCGATGGCGCACCGAATCGGGAATGCTGTAGACCCCCTGCATGCTGTCGTTGAACAAAGCAGGTTGGTCGTTGGAATGCAACAGCAGACCGGTCGCCTTCCTCATCCGCTCGACCGTCTCCTCTAGTTGCCGCCTGAGTACGCCATGACACCTGGGGGCCAGCACCTCCAACAACCAAAGAACTCGAAGCTGGTACATCGGACTCCGCTCGTAATGGACACCATCCGGTAGCACCTGCTGTTGGCACTCATCAAGTAGCCACTTCTCGATCTGCTTGGCCCGGGCCTGCCAGCTGTCAGGTAGCTTTAGATAGAACAATCCCAACTGCAGAGCCGCCAAGTTTTCCAAGAGGTGATTGGCCCCCAGATGCCATTCCACATGGCACTCCAGCCATCGCCATTGATCTCCGTAGCTTTGCATCAACTGCTGCCAGAACTCTGCGTCTCCCTGGAGACTCTCCCGGTTTTGTTCCAGCAACAACAGACTCCAATTGATCAGTCGCAGGGAGAGTGGATAGGGCTGCCAGCCGACTGCCTTCGTCGAACAACGATGCCCTTCGATCCAATGGGAGACCATCTGCTTGAGTATCTCGATGTCGCGGGTTGGCAACCACCAAAGCCAGTCGTGGTAATGGAGGTGGTAACGCCAAAGAAGGGGTGCCTCATCGGCATCCCAGTCGATCGGCCGGCCAAGCGATCGTGTTTCCCGTTGGAAGCAGAAGGTGGCGGTATCCAAGTCGATCAGGGACTTGGTCCCCTCAGGGCAGTGGACCGGCGCCCCTGTCTCGATGGGCACGTTCGTTCGAAGGACCATCGGGCAGCCTCGCCTCAGGCTTGCCGTCGATGGCTCCAGCATCGGCATCATCCGTCGCAGGCGGTGCTTGAGCAATGCCCAGCGTTGAGGCCATGGAATCGGCTGGATCGTCCTCCAGAGCTGACCGACCCGCATCACCAATGTTCCTGGAACGCAAAGGGTGCCATCGGTGCGCTGGGGGCATCGCCTTGCGAGCGAAAAAGCGATGGGACAGACCCAACGGTCTCCGCGCTGGTTTGCTGCCAACTGAACTGCAATGGGAAGAGCCGATCGGCGTGAGCTGCCTGGGATGGATCCTTCCTCCGCAGCATCTTCTCGACTTCGCTTTTCGCGCGATCCCGCGTCTCCAAAAACCCCTGGTGCATGCGCTGCACCGTCGCCTCGGAAAGCGGCTGATCAGCGAAAAGGACAACCTGAAACTGGTAGGTGTTGGGAAGTCGGGCTTTCGCGACCTCCTTGAGCAGACCGGGGAGGGTTTGACGGGCC
>JBJSWM010000999.1:0-675 GCA_046085865.1 Pirellulaceae bacterium | reverse complement strand
GAAAACCGAACTGCTGTTCGGGGAGACTCCGGAGAGCCATCCCTTTGTCACGGTGGAGCAGATGATGCCTTTCGTCCCGTTCGTGCGCTGCTCGGACGTCGATCATGCCATCCGACTTGCCAAGCAGTACGAGCATGGTTTCCGGCACACCAGCATCATCCACTCCAGCAACGTCCGCAACATGACGAAGATGGCCCGCGAGATGGACACAACGCTCTTCGTGAAGAATGGCCCCTGCATGGCATCTTTGGGGCTGGGAGGCGAAGGCTATCTGTCGTTCTCCATCGCCGGACCGACGGGGGAAGGGGTGACTTCCCCGCTGACCTTCACTCGGGAACGGCGCTGTTCGTTGATCGATGACCTCTGGGTCCTTGGCGGCAAAAATTCGTGAGTGGCAAAAGTCGTATTCCCTCCTTCCAAGGAGACCATTGATGCAGGTTGGCTTGGTTCTGGGACATGCCCAAAGCACCGTCAAGCATCCATCGCTGGAGCGGCAGAAACTGCTGATTGTTCAACCGCTGTTGGCGGACGGCCGACGCCCGGATGGGCTGCCCGTGATCGCCGTCGACAAACTGGGGGCTGGGCCAGGTGAGCGAGTCGTGCTCACCAGCGATGGAGCGACCATTCGAGAGCAGTATGGTGTCGAAAACTCGCCAATCCGCTGGAGCACGCTGG
>JBJSWM010000998.1:0-4076 GCA_046085865.1 Pirellulaceae bacterium | reverse complement strand
CAGAGCTAGGGTACCCATGGAGCGGCGTTCATTGTGGGCGGTTCCAAGCGGATGGAGCGGAGCGGTTTCCGCGCACGATCATCGTAGACGCACCCACCTTCGATGCTTTCTTAGAAGATCGCAGGCGGTCTACTTTCTTCTCAGTGCCGTTTTCGACTAGCGCTGCCGTCCCCAGTGCGCACCTAAGCAGTCGAAAGTAGGTACTAGGTAGCCTGTACGCTCTTCGCATCAGCGGAGCAGCGATTCGTCATGGAAGTGATGGCACTCCAGCCAATTCCAGTCTTTTTTTGCTCGATCGGTCTCTCGGAGTGCATCATATATTTTCGCGCGATGGTATCTCAGCACCGCCGCAGTCTGGACCGCCGACTGCTCGACCATTTCATAACGTCTTCGCGGTTGGGATTCCGCCAGAACAGCTTTCATTCGGTCTCGATGTTGCTGGAGTGCGGAAGGAACTTCGGTGATCGATGACGGCTCCATCAACTTGGCAACCGAATCGTCTCCTTCGCCGACGTAGACTCCATTTTCGCTCGCCGCTTTCTCGAACTCTTCCACAGCCCTCTGGGCAACGCGAGCCGCATCTTCGTATTTCTGAGCCTGAAATAGGACCCAGGCTTTGGTATCCAGAAGCGATGCATCGGGAAGGAACTGCAACGCGGTATCGATTTCTATCAAAGCCGTTTCCAGATCAACCCCCGCCATCGCCTTCATGTAAGCGACTTGATTGAGGAAAGCGGGAGACGATCTGGCATCGGGCGGGGTTGAAATCTGTAAAGCCTGCAGGGCTCGTGAGTAATCCTGTCCGGAAGCGAAGTAACGACTTGCGCGCAGGCCGGCCTGTGCTGCCACCGAGGGGTTCCCTTGCAGTTTCAGGGTCTTCAGCAATCCGAGAGCACGCTCGCTGTCCCCTTGCTCAATCAGCAAATTCATCATCAGCTCGGAGTAATCCGCCGATGCCACCACCTCCCGGCTCCAGCTTTCCGCCTGTTCCATCGATCGACTGGCCTGATCGAGCTTTCCGTCGCGAAAGTGATTCCCCGCCTCAGCAACCTTCCAAAGTCCAATTTCGTAAGGAATCCAGCGTCTGGCGATGGGGAGCACGCACGAAAGGACGACGATGGCCATCAGGAGGAAAGAGCCTCGTTGCATCCGACGCATCAGGGAAACCTTATCGATCTAAGCCGGGGTGAGACGACGCATGCGGAGCGATTGGGGGGAAGGCGGCCCGTGCAAAGCTTCGCTCACTCAGCTTGGCGAACCCGGGGGCGGATCAGGAGATGGGAGTCGGAGGGATACTTACGGTGCCAAGCTTCGCTGAGTAGATTCATGGCAGTATGGACTCGGCTTTTGACCGTACCGACCGGAACTCCAAGGATCGCACTAATTTCGGAGTATTTGAGCGACTGGAAGAAGGCAAGATGAATCAGCCGCTGCATGGGCGCTGGCAGTTCGTTCAGCACCTCCCCCAACCGCTCGGAGACCTCCTTCGACTCGACCACCTCCAGAGGAGCAGAGCCTCGGTCGATCAACCAGCTACCTTCGGCTGTCGCGGGGCTGCTGTGAGCGTCGGAGATGGGAGCATCGAGGCTGGGGATTCGAAATTTTTTGTTCTGCCGTTGGCAGTCGATCGCCTTGTTGGTAGCGATGGCATATAGCCAAGGGCGAAATCGTCGGCCTGCTTCAAACTGGTCGCGACGCAAATGGACCGCCAGAAAGGTGGCCTGGAAGGTATCTTCTGCCAACCCTGGATCTCCCAGGAAGCGCCGCAGGTAAACGAACAATTCCCGTTCGTAACGACGCACCAACTCCCCGAATATTTCCCGATCCTGGTCCACTTGGTAGGCCAGCAACAGTGCTTCATCGTCTTCTTGACGAAGGTCGACCGGTGTTCGGCTGCGAGCGGTGGAAGTCATCCGCAACTCCAAAACCGCCTGGGGAAGCGGTCGACGGTAGAAGGCGTAAGGAAAAGGAAACTATCTTGGTCATGCTAGTGTATGCCACGGGTAGGCAAATCGACAAGGTTCCCGGGATTTGCCAGGGGTGGACATCTCATGGGTCCGCTGCAACCGTTAAAACTGCTCCAAAGGGCAACCGAGCGTCACTGAGCCACTTGGGGGGAGCCGCTGGCGAGAGAATCGGCGGCGCGGCGTTTGATATTGGCGTAAGATGAAAGGGTTGGTGAAAAGTTTCGAAGTGGGTGGTTTGGAGCACGAAAAATGGCGTCAGGGGGTAGCTCAGGGGGGCACCGCGTCGATTCCGGGGGCAGGAATTCTGCTCTCGGCTCTGCGTCCGCGGCATCCCTTCTTGCATCGGCTTTCCTGAAATTCGCCTCGCGATACCTTCTGCTTTTGGTTGCGGTTGTCGGTTTGGAGAGGGTGCAAGGACAGCCCCCCGATCCGCCGGGGACGGAGCGGATTCCAGGGAAGTTACCCGATCTTTTCCAGAAGGGATCGTGGTGGCCCGACTCGGTTTATTTGCTCGATGAACAGGGGAACCCCATCTGGGTGCCGACGACGGCGTACGAGGAATTCGAGCGATTCCTTGGGGATCGGCAATCGGCGGAGAAGGCGCAGGTTCCCGTGGCGATTCTGGAGTCGATGGTGGGGGAGGTGGTGATCCGGGATACCACGGCGGAATTTCATTGGCACCTACGAGCGAAAACGGTCGATCCAAGCGGCGGTGCCGCTCGGCTTGGAATTGGACTCGCCAACCAGCATTGGAGGACCGAGTCGCCCGAAACCGCACTTCAGGGAGATGGGAGCCTCCAGATCGCAGTGCAGGGAGGCTACGACTGGCTGCTTCCCGAGAAAGGCTCGGAACGCCCAGAGATTCGTTTCAACACGGTGGCTAAAGTGACTGGATCGAATCGGCAGCGATCGCTGATGATCCCTCTTCCCGATGCACCGGTCGTACTGAAGCTGCGAATTGCCGGGGCAGGGCAGGAGGTCCAGGTACGAGGCTCGGGCTTCCCCACGGTGGAAGTGGAGCCGGCGACGGAATCGACTTCCGAAACCATGGCGGTCGTTCGTGTCTCGGGGGGACCAATCACTCTCTCCTGGCAGCCAAGCAGTTCCGATGGACAGTTGGTTGCCAGATCGATCGAAACCATCACCCGCGTGACGCTGAACGGTGAAGGCCGGCCCTGGAGCTGTTCGACGAGGATGTTGCTACCTCGGGGGGAAGGATTCCAGTCGCCGAGGTGGGAGGTTCGATTGCCACCGGGAGCCCGTTGGGTGGCCGAACCGGGGGCATCGATTGACCCGCTGCTTTGGACAGAGGTCAAGCGTGAGGCGGCGGAAGGGGAGGCGCCGGGAACGACGCTGATGCTGGATGCTCGTTCTGCAGAGGGAACCGTGGAGGCAGTGGAGGCAACTTTGGGGTGGGAATGGCCTGCCGAATGGGTTGCAGCTGGAGGCAGAATCCTGGAGGTGCCATGGATTGAAGGAGTCGCGAGGCACGAGGGGCGTCTGGAAGTGGAAGTTCCTAGAGACCATCGATTCGCCTGGGAACCGTCTCCCGGCGTTGCAGGGTATCAGTTGACGCGACCTACCGAAGGAAGCTCCAAGGCGCTCCATAGCTTTCGATTCGTCTCCCAGCCATTTTCGCTGACGACCGTTTTTGAAAAGCTGGAATCTCGTTGGCGGCCCCGACCACTATACGGTTTAGGATTTGCCGCGGATCGCATTCAGCTGGAAGGACTGATCGAATTCCCCAATGTGACCGAAGGATTCAACGACCTGCAGGTGCAACTGAAGGACTGGACGCTGGAGAGCGTGGAAGTGGATGGCCGGAGACTGGAAGCCACTTTGGATGGAGAGTTCTGGCTTCGTCCGGAGAAGGAATTAGCGTCCGCCAACGGCATCACCTCGCCACCCCCACCCAATACCCCCGGCTCCCTTCGCTTCTCTGCTTACCGTCCCTGGACCCCCGACGGCATGGAGTTGCGCATCGAACTGCCCAAGATTTCGGTCCTGGCTCCCGCTTCGGGGGAGCGATTGATCGATCAGGGTGCAGGATTGTTGAGCGTTGGCCATGTGGCGGAACTGCAGGAGGTTGGACCGCATGGTAGCGAGGGG
>JBJSWM010000997.1:0-1471 GCA_046085865.1 Pirellulaceae bacterium | reverse complement strand
GATGAATACGGAGACAAGATCGCCAAACCGAGTCGGTAGATCTATTTCGTCGACTGAACAAAGTCGCAGGAGTTTGTGCTTGCGTGTTTGCTGTTGCTGGTGGAACAGGCTATGTCGGTTCCTGGCTCTGCAGGGAACTGGAGCGTCGGAAATTGCCCTGGGTTCCGATTGAACGAGGGGCGACGGACCACCCAGCGGCTCTTGCACGTTGGCTAGAAAAAATGCGACCTTCTGCGGTGATTAACGCGGCAGGATTCACCGGAAAGCCGAATGTCGATGCTTGCGAATTGCAGAAGGCAGAGTGCCTAGCCGGGAATTGCGTCCTCCCCGGTACGTTTCGCAAGGCGTGCGAAGCGGTCGGAATTCCATGGGGGCACGTTTCTTCGGGTTGCATCTACAGCGGCAGACGGCCTGATGGTGGCGGCTTTCGCGAGTCGGATCGGCCCAATTTCAGCTTTCGTCAGAACTATTGTTCTTTCTACTCCGGTTGCAAAGCGCTCGGAGAGGAGGTGCTTCAGGGGGCACAGGCGTGCTATGTTTGGCGACCCCGGATGCCGTTTGAGTCAAGCAATACGCCCAGAAATTACCTGGCCAAGTTGCTCCACTACCCCAAACTGCTCGACGCGGAAAACTCGCTGACTTGCCTCCCGGAATTCGCTGCAGCCTGTATCGATTGCTTCGAAAAGAATCTCCCCTTCGGCATCTACAATCTGACCAATCCCGGAGCGATCACCACCCGGAGGATCGTTGGGTGGATCAAGGAGCGGAGAGTTTCGGACAAGGCGTTCGAGTTCTTCACAGATGAATCGGAATTCCTTGCATTGGCAGCGAAAACGCCACGGTCCAATTGCGTCCTGGACAGTTCCAAGGCGATCGCGGCCGGCCTGAAACTTTCTCCGGTTGAGGAGGCGATCCAGCGGTGCCTCGACCATTGGCAGGGCTGAAAATCCTCACTTTTCCCAAATAGTCGGCGTCCTGCCCCCCGCTCGGGCTGGTTTTTCGGATGGAAAAAGCTTGCATTTCTATTGCGAAGGGTGGCAAAATGGTCAAGAATTATCGAAGGAAGCTTTAAAAACGAAGAATCCGCTTCTTCCGTTTGCAACGATGGGTTGGCGTGGGGAGACTCCAAGATGCTGTTCCGGTTCTTGATGGTGTTCTGTTGGTTTGTCGCAGCCTTCGCCACCGTTGCCGAGGCTGACATCGTTCTGACCAATAGCACCACCAACTACACCCAGGACTTCGACACGCTGGCCAGTACGGGTGCGACCGGAACCGTGGTGCCGTTCGGTTGGTACTTCAATGAAACCGGGACTGGAGCCAACACGTCGTATGGTGTGGGGACGGGGTCAAGCAACGCCGGGAATACGTACAGCTTTGGTGCTACGGGTTCGACAGACCGCGCCTTCGGAGGTCTTTTAAGCAACGCCGTCGTACCGACAATTGGCGCAAGGTTCATCAATCAGGGTACCAC
>JBJSWM010000996.1:0-4989 GCA_046085865.1 Pirellulaceae bacterium | reverse complement strand
GGAGGGGAAGAAATCCACGTCAGGAATCGTCGTGGCTTAGGAGCATAAGCTACCGGTTTTTTCGACCTCGCACTTCAAGGAATGGTATTCGTACTTGAAAAGAAACGTTGGGACACTGGAGCAAGGAGTCGTAGAACCAGTGCCGTCCGCCGCGGCGGACTGGGTACGAGAAATCAAAAGCAATGCCCCAAGAAATGACCCGATGAACCCAGAAGGGGCGTGGCCTTGGGCTGGGTATTGGGGCGGGGTGCGGCGGCAATGGTGGTTGTGCGTTTGCTGGGCCACTATTAGACTAGCGGGCCTGTTCAGAGACCCATTTCCAAGTCATTTTCTTGCTGAAAACAACCATGGCATCCACTCCCATCACAGTTGCATACGGCGACGGTATTGGCCCGGAAATCATGCAGGCGACGCTGCATATCATCGAGGAGGCCGGTGCTAGGTTAGAGAAGCACGTGATCGAGATCGGCGAGAAGCAGTACCTCAAGGGCAATCTGGCGGGGATTGAGCCGAGTGCGTTTGAGTCACTGCGGGCGACGAAGGTGTTTCTCAAGGCACCGATCACCACGCCACAAGGGGGTGGATTCAAGTCGCTGAACGTCACCACTCGGAAGGCGTTTGGGCTTTACGCCAACATCCGACCATGCCTTAGCTACGATCCCTTCATCCGCACCAAGCATCCCAAGATGGATGTGGTGATCGTTCGTGAGAATGAAGAGGATCTTTACGCAGGGATCGAGCATCGGCAGACGATGGATGTGATGCAGTGCCTGAAGCTGATCTCTCGGCCAGGCACGGAAAAGATTGTGCGCTACGCTTTCGAGTACGCTCGGGCGTACGGACGCAAAAAGGTGACCTGCTTTACCAAAGACAACATCATGAAGCTGACCGACGGTCTGTTTCATAAGATCTTTGATGAGATCGCGGCAGAGTACAAGGACATTGAGAACGAACATTGGATTGTCGACATCGGGGCAGCCAAACTGGCGGATACGCCCGAAGCGTTCGATGTCGTCGTCATGCCGAATCTTTATGGAGATATTCTGTCGGATGTTGCGGCACAGATCGCCGGATCGGTGGGTCTTGCGGGTAGCGCCAACATCGGTGATGGCTGTGCGATGTTCGAAGCGATCCATGGTTCGGCGCCTCGTCGTGCTGGCCAGAACCTCGCCAATCCTTCGGGGCTGTTCCTTGGGGCCATCCAAATGCTTGTGCACATCGGCCAGGCAGATGTTGCCGAGCGGGCGCACAACGCGTGGCTGAAGACGATTGAGGATGGAGTCCACACGTACGACATTTTCAAGGAAGGAGTGTCCCGCGAGAAGGTGGGAACCAAGGAGTTCGCTCAGGCCGTCGTGGCACGCCTGGGGCAAAAGCCGCAGGTGCTTCGTGCTGTCGATTACAGCCAGGCGCCACGACGTCCCCTGACGACGCGGCCCGCTTACGTGCGATCCACCGAGAAGCGAGAGATGGTGGGGGCGGATGTCTTCATCGCCTGGACCGATTCGATCGACGCTCTTGCAGCCAAGCTGCAACCGCTGACTGGAGACGGAATGGCCTTGGAAATGATTTCCAATCGCGGCATGAAGGTTTGGCCGGGTGGTATGGCGGAGACCTTCACGGTCGATGTCAGTCGCTGCCGATTCAGCCTGCCCGAAGGTTCGGGTGGCAGTGTGCCTCACACTGCCATCATTGCACTGCTGGATCGGATCACCAAGGCGGGGTTGGAGTTCGTCAAGTTGGAAGGGCTTTACAACTTTGACGGGAAGCCTGGGTTCTCCCGAGGGCAGGGGCAGTAGGATCGGTTTTTTGCTGCTCCTCGAGGGATATTCTTTTTGTCTTCGAAGATGCCCGTGGATTCGTTGGAATCGACGGGCATCTTGGCTTTTCCAGCTGAAGGGGATCGTTGTAGCGATCGATGCAGATCACTTTGCGTCATCATGGCAACTTGGAAATTGACGCTGGTGCTGTTGGCAAGCAGACTGGGGGGAATCGATGGGTTCTATTCCTTTGTCTGACAAGATGGTTGCCGCAGCCATGAAACGATTCTCTCGCTTTGCTTCTTTCTCCTTGCTTTTCCTGATGGTCTGCATCGACCCGGGCTTGGGGCAGGAGCCAATTGATTCTTCGAAAGAGCCAGCTCCCAAATCGCTTGCCGATCGGGTTGACTCTGACCTAGTCGGGTCGCTCAAGTTTCGGGGCATTGGGCCTGCATTCATGGCGGGGCGAATCGCCGATATCGCCATCGATCCCACTCGTCCTAGTACATGGTACGTCGCCGTGGGATCGGGAGGTCTTTGGAAGACGACCAATGCAGGGACCAACTTCACTCCCATTTTCGATAGCAAGCCGTCCTATTCGATTGGCTGTGTTACGGTCGATTCCAGGAAGAGCGATACGATCTGGGTTGGGACTGGCGAGAATGTCAGCGGCAGGCACGTCGGTTTTGGCGATGGGGTCTATCGCAGCAAGGATGGAGGAGCGACGTTTGAGCATCTGGGGCTCAAGGATTCGGATCACATCAGCAAGATTTTGATCGATCCTCGCGATTCCAATGTGGTCTTCGTGGCGGCCCAGGGACCGTTGTGGTCGGCTGGGGGCGAGCGAGGTTTGTTCAAGACCACCGATGGCGGAGCGACATGGAAGAACGTTCTCAGCAAGGGTCCGTACACCGGTGTTACCGATGTGGTCCAGGACCCCATTGAGCCCGACACTTTGTACGCCGCAACGCATCAGCGCCACCGGACGGTTTGGGCGCTGCTGGATACGGGACCGGAGTCGAGCATTTACAAGTCATCGGACGGTGGCGAGACGTGGAGGGAGTTGACTGAGGGATTGCCGACTGGCGACAAAGGCAAGATTGCGCTTGGGATCTCCGCGCAGAAGAACCATGTCGTCTACGCATCGATCGAACTACCCAATCGCAAGGGTGGTTTCTATCGCAGCGAGAATCGGGGAGAGTCTTTTCAGAAGAAGAGCGATTTCGTATCGGGTGGAACGGGGCCGCACTACTACCAGGAAATCTACCTGGACCCACACCGCTTTGATGTGATCTATCACGCAAACGATACGCTGGTCCGCAGTATGGATGGGGGGGAGACTTTCACGCCGATCGAGGGGCGGGCCAAGCATGTCGACAATCATGCGGTGGTATTTCACCCGACCGATCCCGACTTCCTGCTGGTCGGTTGCGATGGTGGTGTGTATCAATCGAATGATTTTGGGAAGAGCTACCGTTTCTTCCCTAATCTGCCGGTAACCCAGTTCTACAAGGTCGACGTCGACTACGATCTTCCTTTTTATCATGTGGTGGGTGGAACGCAGGACAACAACACGCAGTACGGTCCTGTAGCCACTGCGAATGTGCAAGGAATCACCAACTCGGACTGGCAGGTTGTGCTCGGTGGAGATGGGCACGACAACGCAATCGATCCTACGGACCCCAACGTCATCTACTGCGAATCGCAGCAGGGCTTTCTGCATCGATACGACCGGAAGACCGGAGAAGCACTCGATATCCGGCCCCAGCCTGCAGCGGGCGAGCAGGAGTTTCGATTCAACTGGGATTCCCCAATTCTCATCAGTCCTCATGATCCCAAGCGGATCTACTTCGGCAGTCGCAAAGTGCATCGCAGCGACGATCGGGGAGACTCCTGGACAACGATCAGCCCAGATCTCTCTAAGGGGATCGATCGGTGGACACTGCCGGTGATGGGAAGGGTGTGGGGGATCGATGCCGGGTTCGACCTGCTGGCGATGAGCGCCTACGGGAATATCACCTCGATCAGTGAGTCACCATTGGTGGAGGGGTTGCTGTATGTTGGGACCGATGACGGATTGATTCAAGTCAGCGAGGATGGAGGAAAGAACTGGAGACGCATCGACCGATTCTTCGATGTCCCAGAAGGCGCCTTCGTCAATGATGTCAAGGCGGATCGGCACCAACCAGATACGGTCTATGCCTGTTTGGATCATCACAAGACGGGTGACTACAGACCCTATCTGATCAAGAGTGTCGACCGAGGCAGAACCTGGAAGTCGATTGCATCGACGTTGCCCGAACGGCATTTGGTGTGGCGGATCGAGCAGGATCACGTGCAGTCGAATCTCCTGTTTCTTGGGACTGAGTTTGGCGTATTTGCTTCGGTCGACGGCGGTGGCCACTGGTTCAAATTCTCCTCGGGGATGCCGACGATCCCGGTTCGGGATCTCGCGATTCAAAAGCGGGAGAATGACCTGGTTGCAGCGACATTTGGGCGTGGCTTTTATGTGCTGGACGATTACTCGCCGCTGCGGGAATTGACGATCGAGAAGCTGGAGCGGGATGCTTGGCTGTTTCCAGTGCGGCGGGCTTGGTGGTACCAGCCGACCGATCGCCTGGGAGGGATGGGAAGCCGCGAGGGATTTCAGGGGGATTCGTTCTTCACCTCCGACAATCCGACGCAGGGAGCAGTCTTCACAGTCCACTTGAAGGAGGAGCTGAAGTCGTTGAAATCGACGCGGCAGGAAGCCGAGAGCGCAGCGGCGAAAGCCAATCAGGATGCCCGCATACCCTCCTTGGCGGAGCTGGATAAGGAGTCCGAGGAACTCGTACCGATGCGGTTTGTTCGAATTTCGGATCTAGCGGGCGCTTTCGTTGCGAGGGTTCCGCTACCCGAGGGCGATGGCCTGCATCGAGTTTCATGGGACCTGAAAAAGTCTCCCCTCCGAGGCAACGGCCCGCAGACGATAGCGGCTCCCGGCGACTACACGGCTGTGGTTGCTATGTGGGATGGAAAGGAAGCCAAGGCGCTATCCGAAGTGGTGACGTTCCGATTGGAGCCGCTGACTGCACCGTCGGTGCCACCTGTCGATCGGCAGCAGTCTTTGGAGTTTCGGAACACGGTTGTCGCACTCCAGAATCGTTTCCAGCGTGCGATTGCGAAGCTGGATCGGGGGATGGAGCAACTGGAGGAATTGGACTCAGTGATGGATGAGAGTGCACCCGAG